>JAQGLD010000493.1 GCA_028293055.1 Alphaproteobacteria bacterium | reverse complement strand
CCGGTCCGAGGTCCGGCTGGTTGTCCGAATCGACCGGGGTCGGGACGGTGACGATGTAGATGTCCGCTCCGGCGCATTCGTCCGATCGGCTGCTCAGCCTGAGCGAGGAGGCGGCAAGCGCTTCCGGAAGGACTTCGTGGGTGCGGTCGTGGCCCGAGCGGAGCTCGTCGACGCGGCGCGCGTCGATGTCGAGCCCGGTCACATCGAAGGTCCTGGCGAGCGCGACGGCGAGCGGAAGCCCGACATAGCCGAGTCCGACGACGACGATCTGCGGATTGAAAGGCGCGCTCATTGGCTCCCCATGTGCCGGAAAGGGTTTAAATTTCGAAAGACGGCGGGTCCGCCCACATTCGCCGGCGGGGCAAAAGTCAAGGCCGGGCCGCCGGCGCGGCCTGGCTGACGTCCCGGTAGAAATGGGCTTTGCGGGAGGCGAGCCAGGGCCGATTGGCTTCGGTCAGCGCCTCGAGGAAGGATCGCGGCTTCTTGATGAACCGGCTGGTGTCGACCTTCATTCCAAGCGCCTCGGCTATGCTCGCGACGAAGTGGACGCAATTGCGGTGATTGAGGTCGTAGGAAGGCTGGGGCAGCTTGCGCCAGCGTTCGACGGTGCCGATCACCCGATCGTAGTCGGGATCGTCGAGCATCAGGCTGAAATGCTTGTCGCTGCCGCGAATGTAGGCGGCGCCGTGATCGGAGATGACCTCGCCGGTGACCTTGCCGAACAGGATCGCAGGGCTGACCGCCTTGGCGGTGAAGCCATAATCCACGTCGATCCTCTGCCCGCTGCGGTCGAGGCTTCCGTGCATCGTGACGAAGGCATGGGGAAAGGACGCGCCCAGCTCCTTCGAATAGAAAGTGAGTTCGACCGCGGCCGAGGCCGGGATCGGGGCGAAGCCGAGCAGCAGCGCCGCGAGCAGCCCGATCGCCCGGGCGACGGGCCAGGAGCCTGGGAATCGACGCCGCAGCGCAGCAGTGTCGGCGGGATGGGCGCGATCGTTTCGCGGCCGGCTGTTACCTACGTGCAACAGAGTTACAATCTCCAAGATGGGGCTGAACCTTTTCAAATCGCCCGCGTTCGACTTCAGTGTTCGTAAACCCTCGCCGGCTTACGGGGCATCGTCAGGAATTCAATGGGTAACCATTTCGGGGTAGACAGCCAATCGCACCTCGGATAGGTAATGGCCCGAAACCAGAGCACAGGCTCGAGTACGAAGGGAGAAGCTGACGTGGTTTTCAAGGGATTTATTGCTGCGGCTGCATCGGTTGCGCTTATGGCAACCTCGGCCGTTGCGTCTGCCGCTGGGACGGCGCCGGCACGCGCTGCCACCACAGAGGTGGCGCCGGCCAGCGAGAATGTTAACGGAAGTGAACTGCGTGGCGGATTCATCATCCCCCTGATCGCGCTCATCGCGATCATTCTCGGCATTCTTGCCGCGACGCACAATGGCAGCAAGACCCCGACCAGCCCGTAAGCTTCGGCACGGCTGAAAGGGTCTTTCACGTCAGAATATTGGGCCGGGTGGAGTTGATCTTCATCCGGCCCTTTTCTGCGTTCGCGGTCCGCGCACCGGTGCTGCTGCCGGCGATACTCGCGCTTGCCGCGTCCAATGCCCTGGCCGCGGCACCGGTCTCTCCGGCCTCCGAACACCCGGCCACTCCCCCCTCGGCCCCCGCCTACGCCGGAAGCAGCTTGCGCGCTGCCGATCTCAGGGTCGCAAGCGTCGTGTTCCGCCTAGCCGGCTACGGCACTCCGCTTTGTCGTCGCCTAGAGCCGCTGACCGGCATCGTCTTCCACCACCTCCCCGAATATGCCCCTGCCGACCGACCCGGAATGATTTCGCGCTACGGGCTCGACCGCGGCCCGGGAGTGCTTGCCATAGTTGGGGATTCGCCCGCCGCCAAAGTGGGCCTCGAAGCTGGCGATGTGCTGCTTTCGGTCGACGGCAAGGCCTTTGTCCGGCCGCCGGACGGAATCGATTCGAAATCCTGGCGGCCGCTGACCGACAAGAGCGAGGACCAGCTCGAGGATTCGCTGCGTGCTGGTCCCGCCGACCTCATCGTGCTGCGCCGCGGGCGCGAGCGCGCGCTGACGCTCGATTCGCTGCCGGCCTGCTTCGGACGCGTCCGCCTGGCTTATTCGAATCAGGTCAACGCCTTCTCGACCGGCCACGAAGTGGTGATGACGACGGCCATGCTCGATTTCGTGCGAAGCGACGACGAGCTGGCGATCGTGCTCGGCCATGAGCTGGCCCACCAGATCCTCGGCCATCCGCCGATGCGCAACGCCGACGGGTTGCTCGCCGCCTTCGGGATCAAGGCCGGCGAATATTGGCAGCGCGAGGCCGAGGCCGACCGACTCGGCCTGAGGCTCGCGGCCGCTGCCGGCTACGACCTCGAAGCGGCAATTCCCTTCTGGCGCCGTTATCTCGGCAAATATGATTGGTATCCCCAGTTGTTCCGCTCCCATCCCAGCCTCAAGGCGCGCGAGCGAATCGTGCGCGAGGAGATGGAGGCAATCGCTCGGAAGAAAGCGACCGCACCGAACGATCGAAAATAGCCTCGATTTTCATCCTAACGCCCAAGCTCGGATCGCCCTGCTCTCCCCGCTTCCGCGGGAGAGCGAAGGGAGGCAGTGGACCGGCCTACAGCGAAGTGCGCAGCGACCAGAGTTCGGGAAATGCGCGCTTGGCGAGGGTGGTCTCGAGATAGCCGACGCCAGCGGTGCCCCCCGTGCCGCGCTTCATGCCGATGATCCGGCTGACCGTCAGCACATGCTTGTGCCGCCAGGTAGCGAGCGAATCATCGATATCGACGAGCTTTTCCGCGAGCTGGTAAAAGGGCCACCAGCGCTCGGTGCCGCGATAGACTTCGGCCCAGGCGGCTTCGACCCGTGGGTCGGGCGCATAGGGCCTGCGCCAATCGCGCTCCAGCACCTCCGCCGGCAAGGCCATGCCGTGACGGGCGAGGGCCGCATTGGCTTCGTCCCACAGGCTTGGATGTTCGAGCGCGTCGAGGAGGGCGAGGTAGGGGGCGGATCCCTCTTCCTGAAAGCGGAGATGCTCGCCATCCTTGAGGCCGAGCAGATATTCGAACTCGCGAAACTGGGCCGACTGGAAACCCGAGCTGCCGCCGAGCACATAGCGGAAGCTCGAATAATCGGTCGGGGTCAGGGTCGAGAGTATATCCCAGCTCAGGGTCATAACGGTCTGGATGCGGGAGATTCGCGACAGGCTCTTGTGGACCTCGACGAGGCGATCCTCGTGGATCAGCCGCCGCGAGAAACGCAGCTCGTGGATCATCTGCTTGAGCCACAGCTCCTTGGTCTGGTGGATGATGACGAACAATAATTCGTCATGATGGGCGGAGATCGGGTGCTGCGCCCCGAGCAGGCGCTCGAGGTCGAGATAGCCGCCATAGGTCATCCGCCCTTGGCCGTCCTCGCTGTCGCTCCGCCCGCCGCTCATCTCAGCCCATCCCCCTTCACAGGCGCCCGGCGCTGGACACCGCTTCGACGCCGCGCAGAGCCGCCAGGATCCGCATAAGGTGCTGGACGTCGTGGACCTCGACATCGAAATGGAAGGTGTGGAAGCTGCCGTCGCGCGCGGCCTGGTCCATGCTGACGATATTGGCGCCGTGGCTGCCCAGTATGCCTGCGACCACCGCAAGCGATCCCGGCTCGTTCTTGACCACCACCGCGAGCCGGGCGGTTCCGCCGTCCGATTCGTCGCCCCATGCGAGATCGACCCAGTCGGCATCGATCCCGGTGGCGAGGCTGTCGCAGCCGATCGTGTGGACCTCGATCTCCTCGCCTTCCCGGCGCAAGCCGACGATCCGGTCTCCCGGGATCGGGTGGCAGCATTCGGCGAGCTTGAAGGCGACGCCCGGAGTCAGCCCCTTGATCGAGATTGCGGTGCGCTGCGGCGGCGGCTTGACCCCGTCCTTGCCGGTCGATCCCGGCATCAGCGCTTCCATGACCGCGACGTCGCTCACCCGCTTCAGCGCGATCGCCTCCATCAGGGCGGCATCGTCGTGGAAATTGAGTCGCTTCAACGCTTCCGCCATCGCCTCCCAGCCGAGCTTCTCGGGCAGGCGCTGGACGATCTCGTCGTAGATCATCCGGCCGAGCGCGATCGTTTCCTCGCGCTCCTTCGACTTGACGAATCGCCGGATCTTGGCGCGCGCCTTTCCGGTGACGATGAAGTTCAGCCAGGACGGCTGGGGGTGCTGGGCCTTGGACACCAGGATCTCGACCTGGTCGCCATTTTCGAGCGGAGTCCTCAGCGGCATCACCCGGCCGTTGATCTTGGCTCCAACGGTCTGGTCGCCGAGATCGGTATGCACCGCATAAGCGAAATCGACCGGAGTCGCGCCCTTGGGCAGCTGGATCAGCTCGCCCTTCGGGGTGAAGGCGAAGATCCGATCCTGGTACATCGCCATCCGGGTATGCTCGAGCAGCTCCTCGGCGCTCGCCGCATGCTCGAGAATCTCGATCAGGTCGTTGATCCAGGGATGCTCCGCCTCGGCCGCGGCCTGGCCTTCCTTATAGGCCCAGTGGGCCGCGAGGCCGTGCTCGGCCTGGGCGTGCATCTCGCGGGTGCGGATCTGGATCTCGATCCGCATCCTTTCGTCGTGGATCACGGTGGTGTGGACCGAGCGATAGCCGTTGCGCTTCGGAGTCGAGATGAAGTCCTTGAACCGGCCCGGAACCATCGGCCAGCGGCGGTGGACGAGGCCGAGCGCGCGATAGCAATCCTCGGGCGTGTCTACGATCACCCGGAACGCCATCACGTCCGACAATTGCTCGAAGCTGACATGGCGCTCGGCCATCTTTCGCCAGATCGAGTAAGGGTGCTTCTCGCGGCCGTGGACCTGGGCCGGTATCGCATTGGCCTCGAGATGGGCGCGAATTCCCCGGCCGATCCGGTCGATCAGGTCGCCGCCGCCCTGATGGAGCTGCTCGAGCCGCTTCGAGATCGATTCGTAGGCGTCGGGCTCCAGCTCGCGGAAGGCGAGCGTCTGCATCTCGGTCATGAACTCGTACATGCCGATCCGCTCGGCGAGCGGCGCGTAGATATCCATCGTCTCGCGGGCGATCCGCTTTCTCTTGTCCGGTGACTGGATGAAGTGGAGCGTGCGCATGTTGTGAAGCCGGTCGGCGAGCTTGACCAGCAGGACCCGGATGTCGTCCGACATTGCGAGCAGGAACTTTCGCAGATTCTCGGCTGCGCGCTGGCTCTCGCTCTGCGCCTCGATCTTGGAAAGCTTGGTAACCCCGTCGACGAGGCGGGCGATATTGGGTCCGAACCGAGCCTCGATCTCCTCGTGGGTGGCGACCGTATCCTCGATCGTGTCATGGAGGATCGCGGTGACGATCGTCTCGTCGTCGAGGTGGAGGTCGGTGAGAATGCCCGCAACCTCGATCGGGTGGCTGAAATAAGGGTCTCCCGAAGCCCTTTTCTGGCTGCCATGCGCCTTCATCGAGAAGACGTAGGCGCGATTGATCATCGCCTCGTCCGCGTCCGGATCGTAGGAGCGAACCTTCTCAACGAGTTCATATTGCCTGAGCACCGCACCAGCATGGGGTGCTGCGGCAAGGCGTTGCAACGTGAAAAGGCGCTAGCGGGCCCTGGCGTTGCATTTTTCCAGCTGTTCCGCGGGAAGCGGGCGGCCATCCACCGCAAAGCTGCGAAC
This sequence comes from Alphaproteobacteria bacterium, assembly GCA_028293055.1. Lineage (GTDB taxonomy): Bacteria > Pseudomonadota > Alphaproteobacteria > Sphingomonadales > Sphingomonadaceae > Allosphingosinicella. The sequence continues at coordinate 11,180 of JAQGLD010000493.1, read as the reverse complement.
CGGCCCGGTCTCGCGAACCAGCGCGGCGCAGAGGACGGCCGGGATACTGTTGCTCTTCGGACCGACGCAGGCGCCGCCTTCGCAATGCCAGACCGTGTCGCGAACGACGATTCGTTCCGCAACAGCCGGGACTGCAAGCTCCGCGCGGTATTGGATCGGGGCGCCGGCGGCTGAGACCGGCGCTGCGAAGGCGAGGAACAAGGGAGCGATCAAGGCCCCGGGAATCAAGGAACTGGACATCGCACTCTCCTTTAAGTTGCAATATGCAACTGGTTACGAGTTTCCGTTGCGTCTTGCAACTTAAATTGCATGCGCTAAGTGACAAAGGCGGAAAAAGGCGTAGGTTCAGCGACGTGCACAAGGCCGAACATTTGAAGGAGGTGTTTGCGGAATGCGGCATCTCGGCCGCGCTAGAGGTGGTCGGCGAGCGTTGGTCGTTCCTGATCCTGCGCGGCGCGTTCAACGGCCTGCACCATTTCGAGGAATATCAGTCGACGCTCGGAATCGCGCGCAACATCCTGTCCAATCGTCTCGCGCGACTTGTCGAGCACGAGATACTCAGCCGCGAGCCCGATCCCTCGGACCGCCGCCGGGTGGCGTATCGGCTGACCGACAAGGGCCGCGAGCTCCTTCCGGTGCTGATCGCGTTGCGACAATGGGGCGAGCGCTGGGTGTCGGGAATGCCGAGCAACCCGGTGCTGGTCGATCGCCTGACTCGACGGCCGGTCGCGAAAATCGCGGTGCGTACCGAAGACGGCCGGTCCCTCACGCTCGGCGAACTCGCCTGGGTGGACCGCTCCGAGCTTGCCGAGGGGTAATCGGCGAGGCCGGTTGATCCTTTTCGGCGAGAACGCCCGGATCGAGCTTCAAGAGCGCTGCGATGCGCACCCGACAATTCCCCGGGCAACCTGCTTCAGGCCGGCTTCACCGCGAGCGGCAGCGTTTCGAACAGATCGGAATCCGAGCTGCGGCGAGCCCCTTCGATCGCCAGGATCCTGAACTTGGTCGCGGTGCCTCCCGGAGCCGAAAAGCCGCCGCTCCTTCCGCCCGCGGCGAGGATACGGTGGCACGGAACGATGATCGGAATCGGGTTTCGCCCCAGCGCGGCGCCGACTGCGCGCGATGCGCCGGGCTGACCGAGCTCCGCGGCGAGCTCGCCATAGGTGCGCACCTCCCCGCGCGGAATCGCCAAAGCTGCGGCGTAGACCTTTCGCTCGAACGGATCGCTCGCCGCCAGATCGACCGGGAGCATCGAGAGATCTACATCCTCGCCCTGCAGCGATCGCGCGACGAGATCGATTGCCTCGGAGATTTCGGGTGGCGGCGGCGATTCGACGGCGTCCGGAAACCGGCGGGAGAGCCGTTCACGCATCCGCGCGTCGCTCGGCTCGGGAAGGGAAGCGCCGACAATCGAGCCGCCGCGCCAGACGAGGGCGCAGCGGCCGATCGCGGTCGCGAACACGGTGTAAGCGAGGCCGCTCATCGGCCGCGCGTCACGACTTACTCGTAGTCGCCGCCGGCATTGTTATTGCGCGGCGGAGCTGCGGCGGTGAGCCTAAGCGCTTCGGCCGAGGCGCTCAGCGAGCCCATTTCGTCCGGGGCTTCCTCGTCGTCGATCTGGACCTTCTGCAGCGCTCCGACCAGGCTCTCCTCGAGGTGGCGAGGCCGAACGGTCTCGTCTGCGATCTCACGGAGCGCGACGACCGGATTCTTGTCTCGGTCGCGATCGATGGTCAGCTCCGCGCCGCCCGAAATCTGCCGAGCGCGCTGCGCCGCGAGCAGGACCAGATCGAAACGGTTGGAAATCTTGTCGACGCAATCTTCGACGGTAACGCGCGCCATGAAGCAGCTCCGCTGGGTTCATACTCTTGGGGAAGAATGGCAGCTAGTCACGGAGGGCTCAATTGTCAATGTGGCGGAGGGGTTGCGCGGCCCCTGCGGGGCCGCCATGTGACCGAGTGATGGCCTCACCCGCACCCTCCGAAAAGGCCTCCGCCCCCGCGCCGCTGGTGGTGGCCGGCAATCGGCTGACCCTGCTCGCGGAAGGGCCCGAACGGCTCGAGGCCCTGGTCGCGCTGATCGAGGGAGCGCGCGAGAGCCTGCGCATTCTCTATTACATCTTCCTCGACGACCGATCGGGAACGCGGGTTCGCGACGCGCTCGTCGCCGCCGCCGGCCGCGGAGTGCAGGTGACGGTGCTGGTCGACGGATTCGGATCGACCGCCAATGCCGAATTCCTCCAGCCGCTGATCGACAGCGAGGTCGCATTCTGCCGCTTCAGCCCCAGATGGGGGCGCCGCTATCTGCTCCGCAATCACCAGAAGCTCGCGCTCGCCGACGGCCGCAAGGTGATCATCGGCGGCTTCAACGTGGCCGACGACTATTTCGGGAGCGTCGAATCGGGGGCGTGGCGCGATCTCGGCCTTCAGGTCGAGGGCGACAGCGTCAAATGCCTGGTCGGATATTTCGACGATCTTTTCGGGTGGACCCAGCAGCCGAAGGCGCGAATCCGCGACCTCCGGCGGATGCTCACCCAGCACAGCGTCACAGAGGGCGAATTACATTGGCTGTTCGGCGGTCCGACCCGCCGACTGAGCCCGTGGGCGCGGGCGGTGCGCAAGGACATGAAGACCGCGGACCGGCTCGACATCATCGCGGCCTATTTCGCGCCGAGTCTGGGCATGCTGCGCCGAATCAGCGGGGTCGCAAGGCGGGGCGGCTCCGCCCGGCTGATCACCGCGGGCAAGTCCGACAACCAGGCGACGATCGCTGCGGCACGCAACCTCTATTGGTGGATGCTCAGGCGCCGTGTGCAGGTCTTCGAATATCAGCGCACCAAGCTCCACACCAAGTTGTTCGTCGTCGACGAAGCAGTCCATATCGGCTCGGCCAATTTCGACATGCGCAGCCTTTTCCTCAACCTGGAGATGATGCTGCGGGTGGAGGATGCCGCATTCGCGGACGCGATGCGGCGGTTCGTCGACGGCGAGGTCTCGGCGAGCGAGCCGATCACACTGGAAAGCCACCGCAAGCAGCGCACCTTGGTCAACCGGGTGAAATGGGCGCTCGGCTATTTCCTGGTCGCGGTTGCCGACTATCGAATCTCGCGACGGCTCAACTTCGGGAATTGAAATTCGCGTCATCCCGGCGAAAGCCGGGAACTCAGCGAGCTGGTCGGTGACCTCTGTCTGGCCGCCTCGCGGCGTGGTTCCACGAGATCCCGGCCCGCGCCGGGATGACGAGCTTCAGTCCTTCCAGGCCCAGAACAGGGTGGCGGGCGGGATGTTGACCCATTCGAAACCGCGGTCGAGCCGGTCGAAATAGGGGGCAATGAACTGCCGCACCTTGGGGGAGAATTGGTAGACCAGGAAGGCGCCGCCGGGGCGGATCGCTTCGGCGGTCGCCTCGCCGATCGCCGGGCCGACACCGGGCGGCAACGTCGAGAAGGGCAGACCCGACAGGATGTAATCGGCATGGTCGTAGCCGAACTCTGCGAGGATCTGGCGAACGTCGGCGGCCGAGCCGGCGACCGGCCGAAGCCGCGAATCGCGGATCTTGCGGCCGAGATAGTCGATGAAATCCTCATTGGTGTCGATCGCGATCAGCACCGCATCCGGGGCCATCTTCTCGAGCACCCGCTCGGTGAAGGTGCCGACGCCCGGTCCGTATTCGACGAAGACCTTGCACTTGTCCCAGTCGACCGGGGCTAGCATCTTGTCGATCAGCACCTTGGACGACGGGATGATCGACCCGACCATCACCGGGTGCTTCACGAATCCGCGAAGGAACTGCCAAAAGGGCCCGCCGCCGGTACCGCGCTCAAAGGCACGGCTCCTTTGAGCCTGTTCACCGGAGAAGGTCATTGAATGCCCCTGAGTAAAGTTCCAGCCGAATGCGTTGGCAAATCAACGCCGCGAAGGCAAGGGCGGCGCACCGATATACGGCAAATAGCCCCGCCTCGGGACGGGACGCGCCGCTAGCGGGACGGAACGCATGCACCGCCCCGCAGCCTGCCGGCGAAGTGGCCTGGCCTGGCCGATCCGCGCGCAAGCTCCTGAGATCACTCGTCGCGATTGCGCGGCGTGAGCATTCCCGGAGAGACGAAGCCGATGCCTCCGAGGCTCATCGCATCCTGCTTCAGCTTGGACTGGATCTGCTCATATTCGCGCTCGGTCTCGGGCGTCACGGAGGCCCTGGTCTCCTTGAGCGCAGCCTCGAAGTCGGCGGCGCCGACCTGGCTGGCGTCCATCGATCCGCGCAATGCGAACAGGCCGGCGCGGCGAACCAAATCCTCCAGATCCGCGCCGGTAAACCTCTCGGTACGCGCGGCGAGGCTGTCGAGGTCGACATCCTGGGCCAGCGGCATCTTCGTGGTGTGGATGGACAGGATCCTGCGCCGTCCAGCCTTGTCGGGCACCGCGACATAGATGAGCTCGTCGAATCGTCCCGGACGAAGCAGCGCCGGGTCGATCAGGTTGGGTCGGTTGGTGGCGCCGATCACGACCACCGACTGGAGCTCCTCGAGCCCGTCCATCTCTGCGAGGATCGCATTGACCACACGCTCGGTGACCTGCGGCTCGCCGAGGCCGCCGCCGCGGGCGGGAACCAGGCTGTCGAGCTCGTCAATGAAGATCACCGTCGGAGCGACCTGGCGCGCACGCGCGAACAGACGCGCGATCTGCTGCTCGCTCTCGCCATACCATTTGGACAGCAGGTCGGAGGATTTGGTGGCGATGAAATTGGCCTCGGCCTCGCGCGCCGCAGCCTTGGCGAGCAGTGTCTTCCCGGTGCCCGGCGGTCCGTAGAGCAGGAAGCCCTTGGCCGGCCTGATCCCCATCCGCTTGAACGCGTCGGGATGCTTGAGCGGCAGCTCGACGCCTTCCCGAAGCCGCTCGCGGGCATCGTCGAGGCCGCCGACATCGTCCCATTTCACATCGGGCTTCTGGACCATCACCTCGCGCATCGCGGAGGGCTGGATGCGCTTGAGCGCCTGATCGAAATCATTGGCCGAAACCGAGAGATTCTCCAGCACTTCGGGCGGAATCGTGCCTTCCTGGAGGTTGATCCTGGGCATGATCCTGCGGACGGCGTCGATCGCCGCCTCGCGGGTCAAGGCGGCAAGGTCGGCGCCGACGAATCCGTAGGTGCGCCGCGCCAGCTCGGCGAGATCGACTTCGGAATCGAGCGGCATGCCGCGGGTGTGGATTCCGAGAATCTCGCGGCGGCCGCGCTCGTCGGGCACTCCGATGACGATCTCGCGGTCGAACCGGCCCGGGCGGCGCAGCGCTTCGTCGATCGCCTCGGGTCGGTTGGTCGCTGCGATCACGACGGTATTCTGCCGCGGCTCGAGACCGTCGAGCAGGGTGAGCAATTGGGCGACCAGCCTCTTCTCGGTCTCGCCCTGGACCTGCCCGCGCTTGGGCGCGATCGAATCGATCTCGTCGATGAAGATGATCGAGGGCGAGGCCTGGGCGGCTTCCTCGAAGATCTCGCGCAGCCGACGCTCGCTCTCGCCATAGGCCGAGCCCATGATTTCGGGTCCGGCGATGTGGAAGAAGGTCGCGTCGCTTTCGTTGGCGACCGCTCGGGCCAGCCGGGTCTTGCCGGTGCCGGGCGGGCCGTGGAGGAGGACGCCCTTGGGCGGATCGACGCCCAGCCGCTCGAACAGCTGCGGATAGCGCAGCGGCAGCTCCACCATCTCGCGGATCTGGTCGATCGTCGTGCCGAGGCCGCCGATATCGTCGTAGGTGACGTCGGTGCGGCGGGTGTCGGACGCTTCGGTATATTCGGGCCTTAGCTCGACCTCGGTATTCGCGTCGATATGGACGATGCCCTTGGGCGCGGTCGAGACCACGGTCAGGCGGATCTCCTGAAGCGCATACGCCGGAGAATAGAGCATCTGGCGGAGCTCGGGCGGGATGTCGCCGCGCTGGATCTGCTGCTGGCCGGTAGTGGCGACGACGTCGCCCGCGGTGAGCGGCTTCATCCCGAAGCTGCGCTTGAGCGCCTGCGCCGAACCCTGGAGATGGAGGTTCTTCTGCGCGGGTGCGAACACCACGCGTTGCGCGGGCTTCGAATCGGCCTTGCGGATGGTGACGAAATCGCCCGAGCCGATCTCGGCGTTGGCGCGCTGGAGCCCGTCCAGGCGGATGATGTCGAGACCCTCGTCCTCGGCATAAGGCCCCACGGCACGCGCGGGCGTCGCCCGCTTGCCCGTGATCTCGATTACGTCGCCTTCGGCGAGACCGAGCTCGGTCATGATCCGCCGCGGCAGCCGGGCAAGGCCGCGCCCGCTATCCTCAGGCCGCATCGTCGCAACCTGGAGGCGCGTCGGCTGCTTTTCTTCGTCCGCCATGGCCGGCTGATCTCCTCTGTCGCGACGGAGATAGGAAGCCATAGCGGGAGCGCCAGCGCGACAGGCGCAAAAAAAGGGCCGGTCCCGAAGGCCGGCCCTGAAAGTTTTAGGAGAGGATGCCTGAAAGGCAGGGTCTTTTTGCGCCTGCGAGCGTTATTGTGCAAGTGCGAAGAAAATATGATATAGGTGCACGAATTGCACTTGCAGCTAAGGCCATTTCCGCGAAATCTGGCCCCAATTGTAAAGGGTGCGCTGCACAAGAAAACATGGAGGCAGCACCAAGAGGATGCGCAGACTACCCCCTCTGACCGCGATCGAAGCCTTCGTGCAGGTCGCGCGCCTGGGCTCGCTCAAGGCGGCCGCCGAGGCCCTCGCTTTGTCGTCGCCGGCGCTGACCCGCCGTATCCAGGCACTCGAGCGATTCATTGGACATCCCTTGTTCGAGCGGCGCCACCAGGGCGTCAATCTCAACGGCGACGGGGAGCGGCTGCTCGCCGAGATCGCCCCGTCGATCGATGCGCTGGCGCTGGCGATGGAGCGGGCGAGCGGCAATGGCGAGATGATGAGGCTCCGCCTCGCGGTCCCCTCCTTGTTCGCGTCTCAGCGGCTTATGCCGGCCCTGCCGGCGTTGCGCGACCAATATCCCGACCTCCACATCGACCTCGACACCGGCGCCAATCGCATCGGCAGGCTCAACGACGGACTGGATGCGGCGATCGCGATCACGAGCGAGGTCGACCCATCGCTCTACTCGCGTCGGATCGACAGCAACCGGGTGATCACCATCGCCTCTCGCGAGCTTCGCGACGGGCCCAATGCGATCACCGAGCCGGCGCAGCTCGCCAATGCGACCATCTTTCTCCACCGCGACATGCCCGAGACTTTCGCTTACTGGCGGGAGGCGATCGGGCTGCCCAACCTCCAGCCCGCCGCGATCGACCATTTCGATTCGGGTCAGCTGATCCTCGACGCCGCCGCGCAAGGACTTGGAGTGGCGTTCATGCTCGAGAGCCATTTGCGCCATTCGCACGACGACCGGCTGGTCCAGCTGTTCGATGTCACGGTCGAGAGCCCGTACAGCTACTGGTTCGCCTGTCGGCGCTCGGCGCTCAAGCAGAGGCCGGTACGAGTGTTCCACGACTGGTTGTTCGGGAGCGACGTGCCGCAGGGATGATTGGATCCGTTGCGACGGCTCGAGTCAGGCCTTCACCGAAGCCACGATCCTGCGCATCAGCGCGCGGGGGACAAAGCGGCTCGATTGCGTACCGAGCTTGTTGAACAGGCCCGGCACGACCACCGCGCGGTTGCGGTCGAGCCCGCGAAGGCCGGCTTTGGCGACCGACCGCGCATCGGCCGACAGGAATTCGGGAATCGGGCGTGTCACCCCGGCGACCTGGCCGAATTCGGTCGAGGTCGGGCCGGGACAGAGGGCGGAGACCCTTACTCCCGCGCCCTTCATTTCCTGGTGAAGCGCCTCGGTAAAGGAGAGGACGAAGGCCTTGCTGGCGAAATAGACCGCGTAATTGGGGCCGGGCTGGAAAGCGGCGGTCGAGGCGAGATTGAGGATCGCGCCGTGGCCTCGCTCGATCATCGCCGGCAACACCAATCGGGTCAGCTCGACCAGGGCCCGGATGTTGAGCTCGATCATCTCGCTTTGCCGCTCGACAGACAAAGCGGCGATTCGGCCGATCTGGCCGAAGCCGGCATTGTTGATCAGGGTTTCGATGCTGACCCCTAGCGCCTCGGTCTCGGCGAGCAACCGCCGTGGCGCTCCCGGCACAGCGAGATCGGCGACGACGACATGCGCGTTGCCAAGCTCGGCGGCGAGCGCCTCCAGCCGGTCCCGCCGCCGGGCGACGAGGACCAGCTCCTCGCCCCGCGCGGCGCAGAGGCGCGCGAACTCAGCACCGAGCCCCGCGGAGGCGCCGGTGATCAGGGTCGCGGGGCGAGGCACGTCTGGATCAGGCGCGGAGGCTCGCCTTGACGATCTTGCCGGGCTGGCGCGGCGGCTCGCCGGTCGGGAGCGCGTCGACATTTTCCATGCCCTCGATGACCTCGCCCCAGACGGTATACTGGCCATCGAGGAAGCGGGCGTCGTCGAAGACGATGAAGAACTGGCTGTTCGCGCTGTTGGGATTGCTCGAGCGCGCCATCGAGGCGACTCCGCGGACGTGTGGAGTGTTGCTGAACTCGGCCTTGAGGTTGGGCTTGCTCGAGCCGCTCATCCCGGTCCCGGTCGGGTCGCCGCCCTGGGCCATGAAGCCCGGAATCACCCGGTGGAAGACCACTCCGTCGTAAAAGCCTTCCTCGGCCAGCTCCTTGATCCGATCGACATGGCCGGGCGCGAGATCGGGGCGAAGGCGAATGACGACATCGCCGCCGCTGTCGAGGTTGAGGACGAGCGTGTTGAGATCTTCAGCCATGTCTTGGCTCCTTGTGATGGGTTGCCCAGGACTTAGGAGCTGTCCCGCCGGTTTGGAAGGACCGGACGACCGCGGCACTCGACGTTTCCAAACCGGGAGGAGACTCCAGCTGTCCGGCGGAGGCTTCACACCCCCAAGCCTGCCGATGCTTCGAATATCGACAGGCGGGCATGCCCAGCCTAGGAAGCGGCGGTCTCGTAACAAGTGGAGAGGGCGATGAGCGAAAGCGACTTTCAATCGCCCATTCCCGCGTCCGCGGCCAATGCCAGGCTCGACGAGGACGACCGACTGCGCCCGGGATTCGTCCGCGCAGTGATGGAGCGGGTCGAGGCCGGGGACTCCGAGGGTGCCCGACAGCTGGTCGAGCCGCTTCACCCTGCCGACATCGCCGACCTGTTCGAGCTGGTCGATTCGGACGATCGTCGCGCACTCGCCGCGGCCCTCGCCGATATGCTCGACGGCGATGTGCTCGCGGAGATGAACGAGCATGTCCGCGAGGAACTGATCGACGCGCTGGAGCCGCATCAGGTCGCCGAGCTCGCCGGTGAGCTCGAAACCGACGATGCGGTCTCGATCATCGAGGACATGGAAGAGGACGACCAGCGCGCCGTCCTGCGAGCCCTCGATCCCGACGACCGTGCCGCGATCGAGGAAGCGCTGACCTATCCTGAGGAATCGGCCGGCCGGTTGATGCAGCGCGACCTGATCGCGGTGCCCGAGCATTGGACGATCGGCCAGATCATCGATTATCTGCGCGCCGGCGAGGATCTCACCACCGACTTCTGGGAGGTGTTCGTCGTCGACGAGCGCCACCATCCGGTCGGCACCTGCATGCTGAGCTGGATCCTGCGGACCAACCGCCAGGTTCCGGTCAGCGACGTCATGAAGCGCGAGCAGACCCTGGTTCCGGTCGACATGGATCAGGAGGAGGTCGCGCTCCGATTCCAGAAATACGCGCTGATTTCGGCCGCGGTGGTCGACCAGTCGGGCCGGCTGGTCGGAATGATCACCGTCGACGACATCGTCCACATCATCCAGGAAGAGGCGTCGGAGGACGTCCTGCTGCTGTCAGGCGCGGGCGAAGGCGACATCAACGAACCGATCTGGGAGACGGTTCGCCGCAGGCTCACCTGGCTGGTGGTCAATCTCGGCACCGCGATCATCGCTGCGTCGGTGGTCGGCCTGTTCCAGGCCGAGATCTCGAAGCTGGTCGCGCTCGCCATATTGATGCCGATCGTCGCAGGGATGGGCGGCAATGCCGGCACCCAGACGATGGCGGTCACGGTGCGGGCACTCGCGACCAACCAGCTGACCAGCTCGAACACCAAGCGGATGATCTTTCGCGAGTTCCGAATTGCCTGCACCAACGGGCTCGCCCTGGGCCTGCTTATCGGAGTCGGAGTCTGGATCATCTTCCAGCGCGGCGATCTCGGGCTGGTGATCGCGCTTGCCATGCTGATCAACAATCTGGTCGCCGGACTTTCGGGAATTCTGATTCCGGTGACGCTCGACAAGGTCAATGTCGATCCGGCGGTCTCGTCGGCGGTATTCGTGACGATGATGACCGATGTGATGGGCTTTTTCTCGTTCCTCGGCCTCGCCAGCCTGTGGGGCCTGCAGGGCTAGGCCGATCGGGCCCGGGCTGTGTTTAGATCAGCATCAGCATCGAGAGTTTCGACGCGAGTGCCGGGGGAAGATCGGCGAGGCCGGTCTCGTCGCCGCCGAGGTCGCGCGGGGCGTCCTCAACGACCAGATATCGCCATCCCTGGTGGGCGCGCTTGGCGACCGGCTCGACCCGGACGATCTCGGGAGAGAGACGAATCACGGTGCGCCGATCGGAGGTACGCAGGTCGAAGCCGAGGATGGTCTGGCGCGCAACCAGCCGGTGCTTGATGATCCAGTAGAGCGAGCCGCCGATCAGCTCATCGGCGCGCTTCGGCCGAAACCGGGTGAGCAACGGCACCTCGCCATCGACCAGGCGCAAGGCCTGCCGGCGCTGCAGAGTCTCGAGGCTCGCACAGCTGACGGCGACCTTGGACATGTGGAGCGGGTGCATTGCGATCAATTGGCGATGACGGGACAAGGAATCAACGCTTTGGGCTGGTCGAGCGAGCGGTGGTATGCGGCGAATCCAAAGGAAAAGCCTGTCTCCGGGCCAAGGCGGGGGTGCAGTCGCGCGGCGCGTCTTCTGGATCCCGGCCTCCGCCGGGAAACGCAAATGCTCGACGAAAGGCCCTCGATGCCGGCGGCTTTATTGCCGATTTCCGCAGCGTACCGTCCCCGAGCCAAGCGCTTCCACCGTGCAGGCCGCCGCCGCTCCGGTAATGGTCACATCTCCAGCCCCGGTCGATCGCACCTTGGCGGATCGCCGGGCGGCGAGCGCGACATTTCCCGAGGTTTCG
>JAQGLD010000442.1 GCA_028293055.1 Alphaproteobacteria bacterium | reverse complement strand
ACCGCGGTCGTCCGCCAGCATCTTGGCGGGTGCCGCGGCGCTTCGCACGTCAACTCGAGGGCACTTGCGTGCGCCGACCGGTTGCCGCGGCCTGGCTCACCAGCCGCGCCCCCAGGGGCGAGCGGTGCGCAGGCGCACCGCTCGCGAGGCCGTCAAATGTCTACTTGGGGCACTTGGCGAAGTGGCCCTTGGCATCGCGGCACCGCTTCGGGGGCGCCGGCTTGGTCGGGCATTTCATGAACTTTCCCTTGGCATCGCGGCAGGGCGCGGCCGGCGCGACGCTGGCCGTGGCCAGGAGCGCGGCGGCCGAGAGCGACATGAGTAATGTGCGCAGCATTTGCATCCTCCTTGTGGGCGGCTTTCGCCAGCTTCTTGCTATCACGCAGCCGCCGCGCCGCTAGCGAAAAATCGCATCGTGACAAAGCGGGTCGGAAGGACGCTCCGAGGCAGAGGGCCATTTCCAGCGCGAGGGTTCAAGGCTCCGCACAGGCCTGATGACAAGCAGCGGTCGGTCACAACACAGCCGGCGCGGCCAAGGCCGAAGTCGCGTTGCCTAAGGGGCCCACGCCTCGTGCGTTGCGCCGGCGACCGTCCGGCTGGAATCCGGGCCTTCAGGACGATTCCGCCCGCCGGGACCGCACGAAGGCGCGATCCCCCTCCATGTAGCCCGCCAGCATGGCGGGGATCAGATCGGCCAGCGGCTCCTTCCGCCCATAGGCCAGCGCGTAGAAATCCGAATAGGCCTCAAGCGCGCGGTGGAGGTCGGGCGAGACGGCGATGGTGATCCTGACGAGGCTGCGGTCCGGCAGCCTGCCGAGCCTGATCCCGTTCATCGGCTCAACTCTTTCCACGGCCGAAGCACGAGATCCTTGTTGAGGATCGCACGCACCGGCCAGCCCGGCCGCACCCTGATCGTCGGTTGAACATCGAGGCTCTTCGAGACCATCTGGTTGCCGGCATTGGCGGCGCTGCGCTGGGTGGCTTCGCGAATGGCGCGGACGAGGTCGCCCCCGCCCGAGCCCAGGGGGACCTCGGTGCCGACTCCGAGCAGGGTCGAGAGCGCGACTCCCTTGAGAAGCTGCCAGCTGTGCCTGTCGATCCGATCCTCCAGGCCGGAATAGCCCGCAAGGTCCGAGGCCGGCACATTGTCCAGCCGGATCGATGCCCCGTCGGGGAACAGGATACGTTGCCAGACGAGCAGCGCGCGGCGCTGCCCGAAGGCGACGACGCTGTCATAGCTTCCGATCAGCCGGGCACCCTGGGGGATGAGGATCGTCCGGCCCGTCACGCTGTCGAACACCGGCTCGCTGACCTGAGCGACGACCATTCCGGGCAGATCCGAATCGAGCCCGGTCACGAGGCTGGCCGGAATGATGGTCCCGGCCGCGAGCATCCAGGGCGAGGCCGCCGACACCAGGGCATGCGGATTGGTGTCGCCGGACCCGCTTCGGCTGAAGTCGAGCTTGCGCTGCTGGCCGTTCGGATCGGGGCCGCCGAGCCCGACCGGGGAGCCTGCCGAGTCCGGCTCGGCCGAGGGGGGCACCGCAGCAGGCATCATGGGCTGCCCGGTCCCTTCCGCTGCGCGCGCCGCGACCTGCACCATGAGTCCCGATTCGCGTGCGGCCTTGCGCTCCGCCTCCAGGGTTCGCAATTGGGCGTCCGGGTTCGGGCCGGGCACGGCAACGGGCGGCTCCCGAAGGCTGCGTTCATGGTCGAGAATCGGCCTTCCAAGGTCCCCCGGCAGAGGCGGGCCCAGGGCCGGGACGTCGCCATAAGTGGAGGGCGCATTGGCAAGCGCTTCCGGAGACGCCTTGCGATCCGGGCCCGCTGACCCATCCGGATCCGCGGCGAGATGGAAGGACGGCGTCTCCAGCGCAAACCAGGCGATCGCCACCAGCGATCCGCAGCCGAGCGCAGCAGCGCCGACGATCACGCCGCGCCGGAACCGGACCACCGGGCGCGGCCGGGCGCGAAGGGCGAGCCCCTCCGGATCCTGCTTGGGCGGCGGGCCCTCGACCGGCACCTCCTCGGCGCTCACGAGCGTCCGCCCCGCCGGCGCTTCCCTGCCGCTTCACGAACGATACGCACCACTTGCTGGCGCTTCTCGCCGAGCCGGAGCTCGGCGACCGCGAACAGCCGGTCGACCACATAGAAGCGGCCCCGCACCCTGTAGTTGACCAGCTCCGGCTTTCCGGACGCGCCGGCGATAAACAGGGGCGGCGCCTCGCCCCGGGCGAGTCCGGGCGGGAACTCGACATAGACATGGGCTCCGTCGTCGAACGCGCGAACCGGCCGCCAAGCCGGATGGTCGCCGCTGATCGCATAGCCGAAGTCGAGCGAGTCGACCGCGATCCCCTCCCCGGCCGGGGCTGGCGCGTCCGCGGAGGGCGAGGTCCGGCGCAGTGCAAGCAGCGAGTCTTCCGGATAGGTCCAGGAGATGCTCGCCATCGCGCTTCGCGCATGGCTCTCGAGCTCGAGCTGGTAGACCCGGCGGTCGGTCGTCACCACCAGGTTGGTGGCGAGCCCGCTCGCCGAGGGCTTGACCAATATGTGGGTCCGCCGGGACGGCCCTGCCCCGCTCGTCGTGTCTCCGATCACCCAGCGCGCGG
>JAQGLD010000177.1 GCA_028293055.1 Alphaproteobacteria bacterium | reverse complement strand
GCGTCGTGGATCGCCGGCTATTGGCTGAGCTGCGGCAAATCCGAAGTCACCGAAAGCTGGAGCGATCCCCGCGGCGGCGTGATGATCGGCACCGGCCTGACCTTGAGCGGATCCAACACTTTATCGTGGGAATATATGCGCATCGCTCCGAGCGAGGCGGGACTGAGTTTCTTCGGCCAGCCGAATGACCAGGCTCCGGCCGAATTCCGCCTGGCGAGCGTCGGGGAACGGCGCCTGGTCTTCGAGAACAAGGCCCACGATTTCCCGCAGCGAATCCTCTACTGGCGCGACGGCGAGACGCTCCGCGCCAGGATCGAAGGCTTTCTGAACGGACGCGAGCAAGCCCAGGACTGGAGCTATGAGCGGGCACCGCTCAACTCGCACTGCCCGCGGCCCGGCTGATCATTCCGCTGGCAGCGGATGCGGGCGCCGGTTGATCGAGAGCTTGCGGAGTAGCCTGGCGATCGGACCGTGTCGGTCCATCCATTCGGAATAAGCGCGATAGGCCGGATCGGCGCTGAGATGCCGCTCCTCGGTGCGCGCGCGCCAATAATAGACTCCGCTCACTGCTGCCATCAGCACAAAGTTGCGGACCATGTCGGCGACGTTGCCGTTGGTCACCAGGAAGGGCAGCAGGCACAGCCACCAGAACAGATTCTTCGCCAGATAGGCTGGGTGCTTGGACCATGCGTAAGGGCCGTGGGTGAGTATCCCGCGATGGGTGAGGTTCGAGAAGCGCGGACCGAATGCGACGGTCGCCCAGGCGTAGAGTCCGGTGAGCAGGACGAGCAGGAAGCCCCACAGCGCCATCAGCAAAGGATAGCCGTCGAACCAATAAGCCCAGGCGTTATTGCCTGCGGTGGCGACATGATAATCGAGCGGGCCGCCGTCGTTCATCAGGATGAAAGGCGGGTAGCAGATCAGGGCCGCCATCCAGCCCGCCGCATAGGGATTGGCCGATCGGATGTGCGAATCGAGCGGCTTCATCGTCAAGACATAGCCGACCGTCGCATAGGTCACGTCGATCATGAACAGGAAGGCGACCAGCCAGCCCGATAGATTGACGATGTTCGAGACGATGAAGTCGCTGCTCGGGTTGATCGTCTCCGCCCAATTGCCCGGAACGATCGCGATCATGAAGGCGAGAAAGAAGGCCTTCACCGTCCAGGCGCGCAGATGCTCGTGGATCCGGTCGCGGTCGGCGAGCGCGCTCCGTCCGATCACCACCTGGCCGAAATGCCAGGCCCCGTCTCTTGGCTCGCGCAGCCGACGGTCGAGCCAGGCGATGTAGGGAATCGAGAGCAGCAAAAGCGGTCCGGCGCTGTAGCCGAACACCTTCATCGAGAAGAGATAATTTCCGTCCCAATACCAGCGCGCGACCCAGTAGAGGAAGCCGATCGCGGCCCAGGTCGCCCACAGGCCGGCGAGCTTGACGATACTGACATCGAGCGACTCGCGAAGCGAACGCGGTGGCGAATCCCAGTCGATCCCGGTCGTTGGGCTGCGGTGGACCTTGTCGACGAGCAGCGACCACAAGATCATCGGAACGCCGCAGGCGAGGACCGAGCACAAGGCCGCGTTGGGACCGGAGAAGCCGTAGGCGCGCGATACGCAGGTCCAGGCGATCAGCCCTGCCATCCCGGCGAGCCCGACTCCGCTGCTCACCGCCGAGCGGGGCCGCTCCTCCTGGCGCAGCTCGGGCGCGATCCTGACCTCTGCATTCATCATCCCCGACTAGGCGAAAATGGTAAGCAAGCCGTGAACGAAGAAGGACCGCTCGGCAGGCCGGGAGCGCAACTCGGCGCTATCCGCCGGGATGCGTAACAACTTCTTAAGGGCCTGTATGGCTAGGACATTTTCGGATGCGATCGTGGACGTGGTCTCCACGAAACATCCCTCTGGGAGTGAACAATGTTGTCCGAAGAACGGCACGAGGAGACGACTTTCTCCTTTTCGGAGAAGCCCCCGCAGCCGCCAGAACGGCGCCGCGAATCTCGCCATCTCACCATCTTGAGAGTCGGCGCGCTGGTCGGCCCCCAAGGCCGCGAGCTCTGCCTGGTCCGCAACATCTCGGCCGGTGGCCTGATGGCGCACGTCTATTCCCGCCACGAAATGGGCGAGCGGGTCTCGGTCGAGCTCAAGACGACGCAGGAGATCGAAGGCTTCGTGATCTGGATCAGCGATTCGAACATCGGAATCCAGTTCGACCACCCGATCGACGTCGCCGAACTGCTCGCCACCCATGTCACTCCCGACGGCTGGCGGCCGCGCACCCCGCGAGTCGAGGTCGACCGGCTCGCGACATTGCGCTGCGGCGCGCGGCTCTACGCAGCAAACACGCGCGACATCAGCCAGGGCGGAGTGAAGCTCGAGGTCGACGAGGCGCTGGAGGTCGGCCGCGAGATCGTGCTCACCATGGAGAGGTTCCGGCCGCTGCAGGCGGTCGTGCGCTGGTGTCAGGATGGATTTGCGGGAATAGAATTTCGCGAATTCCTCCCGTTCAACGAGCTGATCGGCTGGCTTCGCGCCGAGCGCGACCGCAGCCACTGAGCTTCACCTGAGGCCGGCGGACGAACCCGACTGGCCAATTGCGCGCCTTTGTCTTCACCGATCCGGTTAACAATCACGTTCGACTCGGTCTCTGGGCAGATTCGCGTGGTCCGCCCTCTGCCACGCGCCCGTCGCCGGCGCGGGCGGCGTCCGGCTGTAGCGATCGAGCACGGCTTGCGGACCGGGGCCATGCGTGGGAGGGGGACCGAGCGACGACTCCGCGCAGGTACGACGAGGGACCCATGGCGACGACCCGATACGACATCGTCATCGTTGGTGCCGGCCATGGCGGTCCCCAGGCCGCGATCGCGCAGAGGCAGAAGGGCTTTTCCGGTTCGATCGGGATGATCGGCGCCGAGCCTGAACTGCATTACGAGCGTCCGCCACTGTCCAAGGAATATCTTGCCGGCGAAAAGAATTTCGATCGGCTGCTGATTCGTCCCGCGGCCTTCTTGGAGCAGCGCGAGATCGAGATGTTCCTCGGCCACCGCGTGGTCGCGGTCGACCC
>JAQGLD010000290.1 GCA_028293055.1 Alphaproteobacteria bacterium | reverse complement strand
GTGCGCTGCAGCAGGTTTCCGGCGGTGGTCGCCTTGTTGCGGAGCTGGCCGGAGGCACCGGCGACGATCGCCCGGGTGAGCACTGCATAATCGCGCCGCACCCGCGGATCGGAGGCGAGCGCGGTATTGGTCACCTGGGCTCCGATCCTCAGGCCGCCGTCTGCGGTCGGCTCGATCCGGTCGAGCTTGAGATCCTGGACGTCGACCAGATGCCGGGGAGTCTCGATCTCCAGCTTCATCAGGTCGAGCAGGTTGGTGCCGCCGGCGATGAACCTCGCGCCGGGCGTATGCGCCACCGCCGCCGCGGCCTGGGCCGGGCTCTTCGCCCTTTCGTAGGTGAAGGCCTTCATGCGCGAACTCCTTTTGGGGCTCCCGCCACATCCTCGATCGCCTCGATGATGTTGGAATAAGCGCCGCAGCGGCAGATGTTGCCGCTCATCCGCTCGCGCAGCTCGGCGCTGGTCAGAGCGGGCCGCGCGGCGACATCGGCCGAGGCGTGGCTTGGAATGCCGCGCTTGATCTCGTCGAGCACCGCCACCGCCGAGCAGATCTGGCCGGGCGTGCAATAGCCGCATTGATAGCCGTCGTGGCGGACGAAGGCGGCCTGCATCGGGTGAAGCCTGTCCGGAGTGCCGAGCCCTTCGATGGTGACGATCTCGTCGCCCTCGTGCATCACCGCCAGGCTGAGGCAGCTATTGATCCGCTCTCCGTTGACATGGATGGTGCATGCCCCGCACTGGCCGTGGTCGCAGCCTTTCTTGGTGCCGGTGAGCCTGAGATGCTCGCGAAGCATGTCGAGCAGGGTGGTGCGGGTGTCGAGCTCGAGCGTGCGCTGCTCGCCATTGACCTTCATCGTCACCTTGGCGGTCGGCGGCCCGGGGGGCCTGCGGCCCTGGCGGCCGGGCTCGCCCGCCGCCGGGACCGCGGCGACCGCAGCCGTCGCCGCGCCGGCGGCGATGACGCCTCGCCGCGAGAGTTCCAATCCGATGCTGTCGTCCATGCTCTTCCCTCGCCGGCCGCGCCGCCGCCGAACCCCGGAGCGACGCTTGCCGAAGTCCCCAACGCGCCTGCGGCGATTAGGCTTCGTGCGCTTTTTCGCATGGGTTCATCGCGCCGGCTTATCGGTGCGGGCGGGATCGGCAAATTGCTCTGCTCCCCTCTGCGAAGGCCACTGCGAGGTTCCGTTAAGTTCGCAAAGTTCACACCTAAACGGTGTTGTGCACCCGGCACATGAGTCGGAAAAAGGGGGCACGCGGAGCGTGCGGCGGCGAGTTGGCGACATGCCGGGATCGCAGGCTCGGGCTGAGTCTGGCGCTGTGTCCGGCGAGGTCGAGGCGATGCGCGCGGCCCGAGCGCCGGGCAAAGTGCCCGCTTGCGCTTCTTGCCAGCACGGCGCCGTGGAGGCGTGAAAGCAGATTCATCGTCGGCTTATGTCTTGTATTGGAAATTAAAGCGATAGAATCCTGCTCGAACGAGGAAAGTGGTTGTGGATAAGTCAACCGGCTGCGGCGTGGATATAGCGTCGCGGGGATTGCATTCGCGCTGCTTCGGGAAGACAAATGGTCAGCGTGCCAGTGGCGGGATCGGGGCGCGCACGCCGCGGGGAGGGCGAGGCGATGAAGGCGGCGATCGTCACGCGTTTCGGTTCGCATTGGTCGATCGAGATCGGGGAGGCGCCAAAGCCGGTGCCCGCGGCCGGAGAGCTGCTCGTCCGCGTCCGCGCTGCGACCGTCAACCGCACCGATTGCGGCGAGCTCAGGCATCCCCTGATCGAACGGCTGATCACCCGCGGACAGCCCCGGCGAACGATCCTCGGCCTGGATTTCGCGGGCGAGGTGGAAGCGGTCGGCGACGGTGTCACGGCCTTCGCGCCGGGCGACCGGGTGTTCGGAATGAACCCGCGCTCGCGGCCCGGCGCCCAGGCCGACTATATCTGCCTGCCCGAGAGCGGTGCGGTCGCCGCGATCCCGGCCGCGATCCCGTTCGACCAGGCGCCGGTCTGCGAAGGCGCTTATTATGCGAGCGGCACGATCAACGCCTTCGCGCTCGGGCCGGGCGACGAGATATTGATCTACGGCGCCTCGGGCGCGATCGGCGCGGCGGCGGTGCAGCTCGCCAGGGATCGCGGCGCCAGGGTGGTCGCGGTGGTCGACGGCCAGCATGTCGAGCTGACCCGCCGGCTTGGCGCCGATCGGGTGATCGACCGGACCACGCCCGAATTCACCGGGATGACGGAAAGGTTCGGCTTCGTGCTCGATGCGGTCGGCAAGCTGCCGGTCCGCAAATGGCGGCGCCTGCTCAAGCCTGAGGGGCGGTTCGCGGTCACCGATCTCGGGCCGTGGTGGCAGGATGCGCCGTTCCTGCTCTGGTCGGCGATCCGCCGCAGCCCCCGGGTCAGCGTCCCGCTGCCCGCGCGAGGGAGCGCCCCCGGCTTCGTCCGGTTCCTCGCCGATCGGATGGCGGAGGGTCGGTTCAGGGCCGCGGTCGACCGGGTCTACAAACTGGACGAGATCGCGGAGGCGTATCGCTTTGTGCAGACGGGGCAAAAAGCAGGGATCGTGGTGATCGAGATTCCGGCCGGGTGACGCAACCGCCGGATTGTTC
>JAQGLD010000262.1 GCA_028293055.1 Alphaproteobacteria bacterium | reverse complement strand
GCCATCAGACGTCCCTCTCGAATTGCGGCAGCCAGACATCCTCGCAATTGAGGAAGACAACCCGCACCCTGAGGCCGATCTCGACTTCATCCGGGGGCATGCCGACAACATTGGTGACGAAGCGCAGTCCCGGCTGCTCGTCGAGCTCGACGATCGCGACCACATAGGGTTCGGAAAGCTCGGGCAGCCAGGCTTGCCGGTTGATGGTGAAACTGAACACCGCGCCTCGACCCGAAACCGGCTCCGGAGAGACATCGGTCGATGTGCAGCGTGGGCAAACGGGGGCGGGCGGGTGAAAATATTTCCCGCAGCCATGGCAGCGGGCAATCAGCAGCTGGCCATGCTCGCCACCCTGCCAGAAGGCCCTGTTCTCCGGCGTGAGCAGGGGGAGCTTGCGTTGCATTCCGACGAATCCTCTCCGCCCCGCTTGTAGCTGCGTCACTAGCTGTGTCGAGCGGCGACCATTCATTCCGCATTCCAATATCAGAACGCAAAGTCAATATAAGATTGCAAGCGGGGGGGCTCCCAGTTATGCGGGCGGGCATAAGGCCGGGATCGAACTGCCACGGTCGATATTGGGGAGGGGAAGTGATGAAGATCGCCTGCGCTACGAGTGTCCTTGCATTGGCCGCCGGTCTGCTCGCCGTCCCAGCCTCCGCGCAGGAGGCGCAGTCCATCGCCGCTCCAGCCGCCGCGGAGGCGAGGTCCGAGGCGGATGGCGATATCGTGGTCACCGCGCGGCGCCGCGAGGAAACCTCGATCGCGATTCCGGTCGCGGTGACGGCGCTCGACCAGCGCATGATCGAGCGGCAGAACATCACTTCGCTCGCCGACATCGCCAAGCTCGTGCCCGGGCTGAAGGTCGGCGAGGTTTCGGGTGGCGTTGGCGGCACGATCGTGCTTCGCGGAGTCGGCACGACGGCGGGGTCGAACGCATCGTTCGAGCAGACCGTCTCGACCAATATCGATGGAGTCCAGCTCAGTCGCGGCAATGCGCTGAGGCTTGGCCAGATCGACATGCAGACGATCGAGATCCTGAAGGGTCCGCAAGCCCTGTTCTTCGGCAAGAACAGTCCCGCCGGCGTGATCTCGATCCGCTCGGCCGATCCCGGCGACTCGCTCGAAATTCTCGGCCGCGTCGGCTATGAGGTCAACGCTCAGGAAATCCGCGGCGATCTGGTGGTCTCGACTCCGCTCACCGACACGCTCGGTGTCCGTCTCGCCCTGTCGACCTCGTCGATGGACGGATTTCGCAAGAACCTGTCCGGGCTGGCGATGACCACAGCCAATGCGATCCGTCCCGGGACGGTCGGCGGCTATGTGCCGACCGGACCCAAGCAGGAATTTTATTTCGGCCGGGCCACTCTCAAATTCGCTCCGTCCAAGAGTTTCGACGCGCGCGGCAAGTTCACCTACGCCAAGGTTGACGGCATCGGCTATCAGCAGGGCGGCGGCTTCCAGCGCATCTATTGCCCCAATGGCGGTGTCCCCTTCCAGAACAACCAGGCGACCGCTGCCAATGGCGGAGTCGCCAACCCCGCGCTCGCGTCGGCTCTCGGAGTCGACGATTGCAAGGCTAACAATCGCTTCGCCAATGGCTGGCTCAACAAGGCTTTTCTCGCGCAGGCGCCGTTCGCGGATCGCGACCCCCGAGGCAAGGGTGACTATCTGCAGATGGTCGGCTCGCTCGAAATGAACTACCGGCCGAGCGACGATCTGAAGCTCACTTCAGTCAGCGGCTATGTGAAGCAGAAGGAATTCCGGTACGATACGTACAGCAATTCGCCTTCCGACGCGGTCTCCGCGCTCGATTTCTACGGCTACACCCGCTACCGTCAGCTTTCGCAGGAACTGCGACTGACCTCGAGCTATTCCGGGCCGATCAACTTCCTGATCGGCGGCTATTACGACAAGACTCGGCTGGTCACGAATACGACCCTGATCGTCAACGGCCCGCGTTTCGACCAGCAGATCGATGGTGAGGCGCTCTCCGGCTTCGGCCAGCTACTCTGGAACGTCTTCCCGACGCTGGAGCTCGCCGGCGGCGCCCGCTACACGACCGAGAAGCGCGACATCCTCGTCACGCGCAACGGCATCGTCCAGCCGCTTCTGATCACCGATGCTCGTTTCAACAATCTCAGCCCCGAAGCGACGATCACCTATCGTCCGACCGGCCGCCTGACCCTCTACGGCGCCTATAAGCAGGGCTTCAAATCCGGCGGCTTCGCCGCGCCACTGACCAGCGGCGCCGCTCTCGTCGCGCCGGGACCCAATTATCTCTACAAGCCCGAGAAGGTGAAGGGCTTCGAGGTGGGCGCGAAGGCGCTGCTCCTCGACGGCCAACTGAGGGTCAACACCGCCGCTTACAGCTATAAATATGCAGACCTGCAGGTGAACTCGCTCGACAATTCCAGCGGAGTCGCGGTGATCCGAGTGACCAACGCGGCGGCCGCCCGGGTCAACGGTGCGGAAGGTGATTTCACGCTCAAGCCGCGCTCGCTCCGCGGGTTCGATCTGCATGGCGCCATCGCTTATAATCACGCCAATTATTCGAATTTTCTGGCAACCTGCTATATCGGCCAGACTGCCGCGATGGGCTGCAATCAAAACCCCAATGCTGCCGGAGTTTTCCAGGGACAGCAGCTTGCCGGTCAGCCGCTGATCAACGCACCGCGCTGGAACGGATCGATCGGTTTCAACCTGGATCGCGAAGTGGCGGCGTCCGGCCTTTCGCTCGGCCTCAGCGGCGATGCAGTGTACAAGTCCAGCTATAATCCACATCCCGAACGCGCACCCGGCGCGCAGCAGGCGGGCGTGACGTTCCTCAACGCCACTGCGCGAATCTACGACCAGGCCAAGGGTTGGGAAGTGGCGGTGATCGGCCGTAACCTGACCAACGAATATCGCGTCGATGTCGCTTCAAATGCCGGCCAGACCGGTATCGCAGCGCGCACCGGCACGACGCTGATCGGAGGCTTGGCGGATCTCAACGGCAATGTGAATCGCGGACGCGAAATACTGATTCAGCTCACCCTTCGCCCCGCGCAGCGCTAGGCGCCCGGTGAACCGACGCGGCATCCTGTCATTGGCGCTCGGCGGCGGCCTTGCCGCCGCGGCGCCGGGCGGGGTGCTCGGCGCGCTGGTCGGCAGCCGGCTTCATGGCGTGGTCGATGTCCATGCCCATGTCGCCATCCCGGCCTATCTCGGCCTGTTGGCTCAGGGCGGAGTCAAGGCGCCGGGCTATGCGGCGCAGTCTTCCGGTCCTTCGCCGACCAGTGGGGGCAAGGGCGGCGATGATCCCGTGGCGATGGCTCAGCGGGTGGCGCTGATGGACGAAGCCGGGGTCGCCACGCAGATCCTTTCGCAAACACTGGGCCCTTATCTGGGCGATTCCGAGGCTGCGATCCGCGCGGCGCGGATTGCCAACGATCGCCATTCCGCTCTGGCACGCGACCATCCGGGACGCTTCCTGGGCCTTGCCGCGCTACCGCTCCCGCACGTCGATTCCGCGCTCGGCGAGCTGCGGCGTGCGCTGGACGATCTCGGCCTCGCCGGCGTGGCGCTCCACGCCTCCTGTCTCGGCACCTCGATCGCCGACCCGCGCTTCGCGCCCCTGTTCGCGGAAATGAACCGCCGTCGGACGATCCTGTTCGTCCACCCGAGCGTCAACGGCCTGTTGTCGCCGCTGGTGCTGGACTGGAAGCTTGCGGCCGCGGCGGGGCCCCTGCTCGAAGATTCGGTGGTGGCGCTGCAGATGATCGCGGCCAATATTCCTTCGCTTTATCCGGATCTGAAGATCGTCATCCCCCACCTCGGCGGCGGTCTTGCCTCCATGCTTGACCGCCTCGACAACCAGCTTCCGCTCGCCATCGAGAAGCTGGCCGGTCGACCGAGCGAGACGGCGCGCCGCTTCTGGTACGACAGCGTGTCTCATGGCTCGGCGCCAGCGCTCCACGCCGCGGTCGAGGCATTCGGCGCCGACCGTATCGTCCCGGGCAGCGACTTCCCGGTGCTGCTGGCTTTCGAGCCCTACGCGAGAACCTTCGATTATGTCCGCAAGGCGCTCAGGCCGGCCGAGGCGGAGCTTGTCCTTCATCAAAACGCTGCCATGCTGCTCGGCCGCGCTGCGTCGAGGAAGAGTTGAAATGAGCTGGACTCCCGCGGCCGCCGACGCCGCCGCAGAGCCGATAGCGGCACCGGTCGACCGCCCGATCGCCGGCCGCGCCTGGTGGGCGCTGGCCGTGTTGACCTTCATCTATACCCTGCACTCGGTCGACCGCTCGGTGATGTCGATCGTGATCGAGCCGATCAAGAAGGAGTTCCACCTCGGCGATGGCCAGATCGGTATCCTGACCGGGCTCGCTTTCGGTCTTACCTACGCGATTGCCGGGCTCCCGCTGGGCTATCTGATCGACCGCGTCGATCGACGTCGCCTGCTCGCATTGCTGGTCGCGGTGTGGAGCGGCTGCACCGCCTTGTGCGGCGTCGTGCAGAGCTATGGCGCCCTGGTCACCGCGCGGCTCGCCGTGGGACTGTCCGAGTCGGGGGGGGCCCCGACCGCATTGTCGATGATCGGCGATCTATTCCCGCCGCGGCGTCGGTCCACCGCGATCGGGATCTTTTGGGCGAGCACCGCACTCGGCACCGCGGCAAGCTTCATCCTCGGCAGCATGATTGCAGTCCATTATGGCTGGCGTGCTGCCTTCCTGATCGCCGGCCTGCCGGGTCTCGCCATCGCCGCATTGCTGTTCTTCACCGTGGCCGAACCGGCCCGTACTTCGTCGACCGCGGCCAAGGAGGTCGCTCCGCCGCTTCGTGACACTTTGCGCTACGTGGTGCGTCGGCCGCTATTCGTCCATGTCTTCATCGGCATGTCGCTCAATTCGATGATGCTGTCGGGCGTGCTGGTCTGGCAGGCCTCCTTCCTGATCCGGGTCCATCATCTTTCCCTGTCCCAGGCCGGCCTGCTCGCCGGGCTGGCGGCCGGATTGTTCGGCGGCCTCGGGGCGCTGCTCGGCGGTCCGCTGGGTGACCGCGTCTTCAAGCGGGGTGGCATGGCCGCCTTGCCGCTGACCGCGGGGATCACCACTGCGGTCTCGGTGGTGACAGGCCTCGTTTTCCTGCTCTCCAGCAGCCTGACCGTCGCCTTGGGCGGGCTGGTGCTGTTCGAGATGATCGTGCGCGGCTACACGGCGCCCGGCTACAGTGCGATCATCGGCAGCGTCGAGCCCCAGATGCGCGGCATCTGCGTCTCGGCCCTGCAGATCGCGACCAACCTCATCGGCTACGGCCTCGGACCCTTCCTCGCCGGCGCAGTCAGCGACTGGGTCGGCGGCAGCGACGGGATAAGATGGGGGCTGGTGGCGCTGATGCTGACCGGCGCCTGGGGCTGTATTCATTATGCGCTCGCCTGGCGAGCCGGCTTGCGCGCGGCGGCTCAGGGCCAGGGAGACATGATGTGAGACTGGTGACTTGGTCGCAGGGCGGGGGCGTTGCGAGGTCCGGCGCTTTGGTCGACGACGATACGCGGATCGTCGACCTTGCGACGGCGGCGCAAGGCCGCGGCGGCGGCAGCCTCGCCAGCCTGCAGGCGATGATCGAGGGCGGTGAGGATGCGCTGGCTCTGGCGCGCGAGATCGTCGCCGCGCCGCCGGCCTCGGCGCTGGTGGCAAGGTCGGAGGCGCATCTCCACGCGCCGCTGCAGCCGCCGCCCCAATTGCGCGACTGCTCCTGCTTCGAGCAGCATCTTCGCAACAGCTTCCAGGCGGCGCGCCGGTTCAAGGTCCGCAAGGCGCCCGACCCCGAGGCCGCCTATCGCGCGCTCGGCACCGAGGAAGAAGACCGGGTGCTCGAGACCTTCAGCCGCCAGCCGATCTACTACAAGGCCAATCGCTTTTCGGTGGTCGGCAATGACGATGAAGTCGAATGGCCGGCTTATTCCCGAGCGATGGATTTCGAGCTGGAATGGGCCTGCTATATCGGCCGCAAGGCCAAGGACGTGTCGGCCGATGGGGCGCGCACCTACATATTCGGCTATACCATCTACAACGATTTCACCGCGCGCGATGCCCAGGCGCTCGAGATGAGCGGCCAGCTCGGTCCGGCCAAGGGCAAGGATTTCGACACCGGCAATGTGATGGGGCCGTGCCTGGTCACCGCCGACGAAATCCCCGATCCCTACGACCTGTCGATGATCGCCCGGGTCAATGGCGAGGAATGGGGGAGGGGCTCGACCGCGTCCATGGGCTGGACCTTCGAGCAGGTCATCGCCCATATTTCGCGCTCCGAAACGCTCCACCCCGGGGAGGCCCTCGGCTCCGGGACGGTCGGCACGGGCTGCGGCCTCGAGCAGATGCGCTACCTCCAGCCCGGCGACGTCGTCGAGCTCGAGGTCGAGCGAATAGGGATATTGCGAAGCCGCTTGGTCAAGCCCTGACCGGCGAGATTTACTCGGCGAGGCCCTCCAGCTCATACATCTGCCCAGCCAGCTCGCGCGGATCGATCCGGATCAGCGGCGCGCCGGCGACGGCGTCGGATTCGGGCACCCATTCGAAGGCGATTCCCTGATCGCGCAATTGCTCGGCCTTGGCTTCCAGGTCGAACACGCCAAGCCGGGTGAAATGCGGACCAGGGCCCCAATTGTTCAGGTAGAGGCCGGTCGGCGAATCCCAGCGGGTCGGTTCGACGACATCCAAGGTGGCGCTATGGCCGATGGTGAATCCCATGCGCCCGCGCCGATAGCCTTCGCCGGCAAGGTCGGAGACCGATTCCGGCTCCCATTCCAGATTGTCGCGCAGCTTGCCGAGCGTGAATTCTAGGTCGCGGACGATGAAGCCGCGCGCGGTCACGCGCAGAAGCTCGCCCGGCTTGGGATCCTTCACCCGCGGCGGCGGCACGTCGAAGACTTCCGCGGGCATCTGGGTCGGCTCCAGGGGGATGAACTCGATGCAGAGGCCACCGTCGACCGAAGGCTCATATTGCAGGTCTTCGGGAGTCACGCCCAGCCACAGACGATCGAATGCCATTTCAGGGGTGCGCTGGGCGAGGCGGAACCGGAGCTTGCGTTCGTGCAGGCGCTGGATCAGGGCTTCCAGCTTGGCGCGCCAGGTGACCAGCACCACCGAATGAGTCAGCATCGGCCGATGACGTCCCTGATAGACTTCGAGGCCCTTGAGATGGTCGTGAAAGAGGGGGTCTCCGGGATTGGGTCGGTCGAGGTGGACCTGCGGCTCGATCCGGGTCGGCGCTATCGCGAGCGATTTCTGGACGCGCAGGAAATGGGCGATGTAAGGATGATTGTCGAAAGCCTGGCGCCAGCGCGGATGGCTGTGAACGCCGAGCTTGGACACCAGAAGCTCGGTCATCGCGTCTGGGTCGGGCACCATCATATCGGCGCTCAGCAGCATCTCGAATTTCGACATTCCATCTCCTCCCCGGTGCGTTTTCGCACATTCGCCGATCTCTCGCAGCAACTAGCATCTATCTAATATCAGAAGAAGAGCCTATGTTCAGATTAAATTTGGAATCACGCCGGATCCCGGGGAGGGACCAAAGAGGTCATGACCATTCGAGCCATGGATCATTTCACGATCGTCACCAACCGGCTCGCCGAGACAATCGCCTTCTACGCCTTGCTTGGTCTCACTGACGGGGCGAGGCCGGATTTCGGCATCGGTGGCGCCTGGCTCTACGCCGGCGATCGCCCGATCCTTCATGTCCTCGAAGTCGCCTCGATGCCGGAGCCCCGCCGCGGCGTAATCGATCACATCGCCTTCACCAGCGAAGGTCTGTTGACGATCGCGGACACCCTGCGCGGGCGTGGGATCGACTATTCCATCATCCGGACGCCGAGACCCTTTTCGCGCTGGCAGATGTTTCTCGAAGATCCGAACGGCGCCGAAGTGGAGCTCGACTTCGACATCGGCGAAACTCCGCCTGAGCAATGGAAGGCCAGCGCAACGCGGATGGGCGGCGCCGCCCGCTGATGGAAATGAAAGCCCGGATTTCGGCCCGGCGCGCTTCGGCCCGGCAGGCTTATCACCAGCTTCCCGACATGATCCGCGGCACGATCTGGCTGATCGTGTCGGCGGCCTTCTTCACGGCGATGACCCTGCTGATCAAGTCGCTCCACGGCTACGCGCCGCCGGTCCAGGCCTTGTACAGCCAGGCGGCCGGACTCCTGCTGATGATGCCCCTGGTGGTACGCAGCCGCGGCAAGGTGTTGGCGCTCAATGGGGTCTGGATGCAGATCGGGCGCTCGCTCTCCGCCGCCCTGGGAGTCACGCTTTCCTATTATGCCGTCCAGAAGCTGCCTCTGGCAGACGCCAATGCGATCTCCTTCACGCGGGGCCTGTGGATCGGCCCGTTGGCGGCTCTGGTCCTGCGTGACCGCGTCGCCCCGACGACTTGGGCCGCCTTGATCATGGGCTTTGCCGGCGTGTTACTGATCGCCCGCCCTTCGACCGCGACCGCGATCGGCTGGGCGCATCTCGCCGCCATCGTCTCGGCCTTCCTGCTCGCGCTCAGCGTCACCGGGATCAAGCTCCTGACCCGAAAGAACAAGGTCGCGACGATCATGGTCTGGTCCTCGATCCTGGGCGTGGTCTTGCTTTTCCCGGCGGCCATCGGAACCTGGCGCTGGCCCAGCCCGACGGACTTTCTGTGGCTCGCCCTGCTCGGCGGCGTCAGCGTTGCGACCACCGCCACCTATATCCACGGAATGGCGATCGGCGATGCGGCGAAGCTCGCCTCGGTCGACTATATCCGGCTGCCCTTCGCCATCGCCGCGGGCTTCCTCGCCTTTGGCGAAGTGCCGGGGCTGTGGACGGTGCTCGGCGCCACGATCATCGTCGCCACCGCGATCTGGGCGGCGGTCAGCGAGCATCGGGCGCCGGC
>JAQGLD010000252.1 GCA_028293055.1 Alphaproteobacteria bacterium | reverse complement strand
CGGTCTGCGACCAGACCGAGAAGGTCAAGTTCAACTACCCGGCCTGGACCTTCGGACTCGACTACCAGGCGAGCCGGGATGTTTTCGTTTACGCGCTGACTCGCGGTGCCTCCAAATCCGGTGGTTGGAACGTCCGCGCGGGTTCGATCCCGGCCTTCAGGCCGGAGAAGGTTCGCGATGTCGAGGCGGGCATCAAGGCGGACTGGCTGGACCATCACCTCCGCACGAACGTCGCTTTGTTCCACAGCTGGACGATCGGCCTGCAGAAGCAGATCGGCGCGCTGATCCCGGGCACGACACAGCCGACCCAATTTCTGATCAACGCCGGCAATGCCCGGATATGGGGCGCGGAATTCGAAGTGACCGCGGTGCCGTGGCAAGGCATGGAGCTGAACGCCAATCTCAGCCTGATGGACGGCAAATACGAGGCCGGGACGTTCACCGAGGTGCAGTCGGTGGGCGGCGTGAACACCGTCGTCGACCGCAGCGGTGAGCCTCTGCCCCAGCTGGCCAAGAAGCAGTTCACGATCGGCGGGACGCAAACCCTGCCGACCTCGTTCGGCCAGATTCGCGCGCATCTCGATTATTCCTACATCAGCTCGATGTCGATCAGCCCGGTCACGCCCGCCAGTACCCAGTCGGCGACGGTCAAGGCCAATTACGCCGTGCAGAACACCCTGACCCATATTCCCGGCTATGGGCTGCTCAATGGGCGCATCGGAGTACAGCTCGACAATCCGAACCTCGAGTTGTTCGTCTTCGCGCGCAATATCCTCGACAAGAAGTACACCAGCCGCGTCTTCGCCGATCTCTACACGCAGGGTCTCGGCTTCGTGCAGCGGACGGTCGGCGATCCGTTCAGCTTCGGCGGAGGCGTTACAGTTCGGTTCGGCGGCAGGAACTGAGTTTTTCGGGAATCGCGAGGGCAGGCGGATTCCGGCGCCCCTCCGGCAATGGCCGGAGGGGCGTTCGACAATGGAGGTAGTGGTGGAACCAGGCGCAGTTCTGATCGAGCGGGAAGGCGCGGTCGGCCGCATCATCCTCAATCGGCCGGCCCGAATCAACGCGATCGACGATTCGATCCGCCAGGGTCTGCCGGAGGCGCTGCGGACGCTCGACCGGGACACCAGCGTGCGCGCGATCGTGATTCGCGGTAACGGCCCGCGCGGCTTTTGCGCGGGTGCCGACATTCGCGAGACGCGCGCCGAGGAATCACCGGTCGAAACCCATCGGCGAATGAACCTAGATCCGTGGATCGATGCTTTCGAGCGGATGTCGACTCCGACGATCGCGGCGGTGCACGGAGTATGCATGGGGGGCGGTCTCGAGATCGCGCTCGCCTGCGACATTCGCATGGCCTCGGCCGAAGCAGTTTTTGCGATGCCCGAGACTGGGCTCGGCCTGATCCCGGGCGCCGGCGGTACCCAGCGCCTTCCGAGGCTGATCGGGCTCGGGCCGGCGCTCGACCTGATGTTGACCAATGCGCGGATCGACGGTCGGGAGGCATGGCGGCTCAACATCGTCACCCATCTCCACGAGACGCCCGAGGCTCTCTTCGCCGCCGCCGACGCGCTTGCCCACAAGATCGCCTCGAAGCCGCCGACCGCGACCAGCTTCGCGCGCACGGCAGCGCATGCCAGCGCGGAGCTCAGCCTCAAGGAAGGTCTCGCGCTGGAACGCCATCTCTATGCTCTGCTGCTCACCACCGAGGATCGGCTCGAGGCGGCAGCGGCCTTCATCGAGAAACGCGAGCCCCGTTTCACCTCCCGCTGAGCGAAGCGCCTCGCAAAGGCTTCACCTAGGCAAAAAAAAGGCCGCGGGCGACACCATCGCCCGCGGCCTTTTCGGTTCCGGATCCGATTTAGCGGCGGCCGGAGACCGTCGATTCGGCGCCGGCATTCTCGAACATCCGGTTGATGTCGCCCGAAGTGACTGGCTTGCCTGGCTCGCGGTTCGGCTTGGCGCCGCCCATGCCGAGGATCGGCGCAGTTTCGACCGGGACCGCCGCCGCCTTGCGTTTCAGCGCTCCGACCGTGCAATTCTCCCGTCCCAGTTTCGAAATCGGATCGTAGGAGAATTCGCGCATCGCGTTGATATGCGTGATCTTGTTGATCGTCTCGTCGGAGAGATGCTTCACATCCTCCCACAATTTCTCCGCCGAATTGGGCCAGACCGAATCCGAATGCGGGTAGTCGCATTCGTACATCACCATGTCCTCGCCGATATAGTCGAGATTGTGAAGGCCGAACCGGTCCTCGATGAAGCAGCTGATAATATGTTTCTTGAAAATGTCGCTCGGCATCTTCCCGCCGAAATCGGAGTTGGTCCAGGCATTGTGGTGGCCGTGGGTGAAGTCGGCGCGCTCGAGCAGATACGGAATCCAGCCGATGCCGCCTTCGGAGAGCGCCATGCGAAGGTTTGGATATTTCTTCCACATCGGCGCCCAGATCCAGTCGGCGGCGGAATTGGCGATCGAGATCGGCATCGAGGTGATCCATGCGTCGATGGGCGATTCGTCGGACGCGTGGGCAGCCTTGTCGCCGGTGCCGATATGGCAGCACAGCACCACGTTGTTGTCGGCGCAGGCCTTCCACAACGGGTCCCAGTGGGCGTTGTGGATCGACGGATAACCGTGCACGGTCGGATTGTCGGACAGGGTCAGCGCATGCACTCCCTGGTCGGCCAGGCGCTTGACTTCGGCGGCGGCAGCCTGCATGTCCCACCACGGCGCCAGCATCAGAGGGATGATGCGGCCCGGCGCGGCGTTGGCCCAGTCGTACAAATGCCAGTCGT
>JAQGLD010000248.1 GCA_028293055.1 Alphaproteobacteria bacterium | reverse complement strand
GCGCGCTGCAATCGGCGAACCTGGTCTACCGCACCTTGCTCGACAAGGTATCGATGACGACGATGTGGCTGCTACTCCGCAGCGAAGGCGCCACCCTCGCCTGCAGCAAATTCCTCGCGATGGTATGAGCAGGCTCATGACCGCAAGGCGGTCTCCGGGTCGACGATTTCGAGCG
Source organism: Alphaproteobacteria bacterium (assembly GCA_028293055.1). Classification (GTDB taxonomy): domain Bacteria; phylum Pseudomonadota; class Alphaproteobacteria; order Sphingomonadales; family Sphingomonadaceae; genus Allosphingosinicella. The sequence continues at coordinate 3,199 of JAQGLD010000248.1, read as the reverse complement.
CCGGAAACCGAGCACGCATACGACCAATGTTCCATGTGATGATCCGTTGGATCGCAAACTGCACCGCGACCTGGCCGATCAGGCGATCGTAGAGACGCGGACCGATGTTTCCGTCCGGAGCAAAAGCCCGCACCGTGTCGAATGTCTGAGCCGGCGCAAGCCCGACCCATCGGGTCGCCGCTGCGACGCTTTCGAGCGTGGCCCATGCGTCCGTTGCGGACCACTGGAAGACCGAATGCGGGCTGCGTCGCGCGAAACGCGAACGAATGTCGAGTTGGGTCGAATCGGAACGAGCCATATCGTTGATTTAAAGGATCCCCGCTCACCTGGCTGGCACGGAAGGACCATTGGCTAGCCGTCTCACGCGGCCAGCCCGGCGGTTCCCTACTTCGCACCGGCCATCTCGCCCATCGTCACATAGTCGAGCTTGCCGGTGCCGAGCACTGGAAGCGCGGCGACGATCCTGATGTCGCGCGGCACGGCAAGCTCGGCGATGCCGTTTGCGCGGCCCCAGGCCTGGAGGTCGGGCGCCCTGGCATCCGCCTGGGTGGTGAACAGGACGAGCTGCTCGCCCTTGCGCGGGTCGGCGCGGGTGACGACGGCATGGTCGGCGCCCGGCCAGAGCGCGGCCGCATAGGTTTCGACCGCCGGTAGCGACACCATCTCGCCGCCGATCTTGGCGAAGCGCTTTGCGCGCCCGCGGATCGTGACGAAGCCGGCGTCGTCCAGGGTGACGATATCGCCGGTGTCGTGCCAGCCGTCCTGCGGGGGCTGCAGCACGCCGGGGGCCTCGACCTTGAGATAGCCGGCCATGATGTTGGGCCCGCGGATCGACAGCTTGCCGCCCTCGTCGATTCCCGGGACATCGTCGATCCGTGCCTCGATTCCGGGCAGAAGCCGGCCGACGCTGCCGGCCCGATAGTGCATCGGCGTGTTGACCGCGATCACCGGACCGGCCTCGGTGGCGCCATAGCCCTCGAAGATGCGGAGTCCGAACTTCTCGCTCCATGTCCGCCGGGTTTCCTCGCGGACCCGCTCGGCGCCTGCGAAGACATAGCGGATTGCATAGAAATCATAGCTGTGCGCCATCCGCGCATAGCCTGCGAGGAAGGTGTCGGTGCCGAACAGGATGGTTGCATTACTGTCATAGGCGAGCGCCGGCACGATCCGATAGTGGAGCGGATTGGGGTAAAGCAGGGTTTTGATCCCGCTGAGGATCGGCAGGAGCGTGCCGCCGGTCAGGCCGAAGCTGTGGAAGACCGGAAGCGCGTTGAGCACGATGTCCGAGGGATTGAAGTCGATCCGCGCGGAAAGCTGGCGGCAATTGGCGAGCAGGTTGCGGTGGGTCAGCACCACGCCCTTGGGCACCCCTTCCGACCCGCTGGTGAACAATATCACCGCAGCGTCGCCAGGCAAAACCCGCCGGCGGCGATGGAGACGCGCCGCGAAGCGGGTCGCGACCAGAGCGCGCAGCTTGCCGCCAACGCCGATTCCGGCGGCGAGATCCTCGAGGTAGAGGATCCGGATTCCCTGCCCGGCAAGGCCCTCGACCGCCGGCTCGAGCTTGGCCTGGGAGACGAAGGCACGGGCGGTGACGATCGTCCCGATCTCGGCCGCCGTGCACGCCGCCTTCAGATTGGCGAGACCCGACGTGTAGTTGAGCATCGCCGGCACCCGCCCGATCGCCTGCAGCGCGAAGAATGCGACGATCGTCCCGTTGATGTTGGGCAGCAGCAGTCCGACCGGTTCGCCTGGCTTCGTTCCCGGCTCCAGCGCCCGACCGAGCGCGAGGCTGCCGGTGACCAGACGCTGGTAAGTGAGCGGCTCGCGCTTGATATCCTCGACGATCGGAGCGCTGCGGCCGTTGACATGGCGCGCCTCGAGCAGCGCCTCGAACAAGGTACGGTCGACGTCCGAGGTCGCGAAGATCATCGCGCTCATCTCGTCGTAAAGCCGGCGGCCGGCGATCGCCCGGCGCTGGCGGGCGGTCATCTCGCCTTCGATCGCGAAGCGCCGCGGCGGCAGAACGGTCAGGACGATCTTCGGGAACATCCGGACGCGGACCTTGCCGCGAAGCCGCGAAAAGGTCGAATATTGCGCCCCGTCGATCCGCACCGGGACGATCGGAGCGTCGGACTTGTCGGCGACCATGCCGGGGCCGTCGAACACCTTCATCAGCGCGCCGGTGACGGTGATCCGGCCTTCCGGGAAGATGACCAGGGTGTTGCCCTCCCTGACCGCCTTCACCATCGCCTTGGCCGACATCGGGTTGGTCGGATCGACGGGGAAGGCGCGGAACAGCTTGAGCGCCGGCTTGATCCACCAGGTCGAGACGATCCGGCTGTGCACCGCGAAGACCGGCTTGCCGGGCAGGAAAGCCGCGAGCAGCAGCCCGTCGAGCCAGGAGACGTGGTTGACGACGACCACTGCGCGCTCGCCCGGCTGCGGCATGTTCTCGGCGCCGTGAACCTCGACCCGGTAGAGCGCTCTCAGAACGCCTCGCACCAGCGACTTGATCATCGTTTCCGGGAGCAGCCAGCAGGAAATCAGGGCCACGCTCAGGGTCGCGAAGCCGAGCAGGCCGACGATCTGCGGGATGGTCAGCCCCTTGGACGCAAGCAGTCCGAGGAGCACGACCAGCAGCACCGTGGTGCCGGCGTTGACGATATTGTTGGCGGCAATCACCCGCGACCGTTCCGCCGGTGGGGTCGCGGTCTGCAGAATCGCATAGAGCGGCACGATGAACATGCCTCCGGCGAAGGCGATCACGGCGAGGTCGACGAGGGTGCGGATCGCGCCCGGGGTCGCGACGAAGGCGGCAATGCCTGCGCCGTGGGTGCGGACCGAAAAGCCGCGGGTCGACAGCCACAGGTCGATCATCGCTCCGGACAGGATCAGGGCCGAAAGCGGGACGTAGCGCGCCGAGACCTCGCCTCCGAGCAGGCGGTTCACGACCAGGGAGCCGATCGCGATCGAGATCGAGAAGACCAGCAGGAAGAGGGTGACGACCGTCTGGGAGCCGCCGAGCGTGTTGGAAACGAGCGGTGCGAAATAGGAGAGGAGGACCGCGCCGACCGAGAAGAACCAGCTGATCCCGAGGATGGCCAGCCAGACGCCGCGCCCGTCGCGCGCGGTACGGATGACGTTCCAGGTGCCGCGGATCGGGTTGAGATCGATCCCGACCCGACCGGCGAGCGGT
>JAQGLD010000244.1 GCA_028293055.1 Alphaproteobacteria bacterium | reverse complement strand
ACAGATCGGGCAGCGGCGGCAGGATCAGCCGCACCGCTGGAATCAGCCAGAGCGCGTAAGCCCAGAGCGCGCCGAAGATTCGAGCGACCGGGCGGCGGAGGGCAAGCACGAGCAGCATCAGCAGCGTCGAGCCCGCGAGGGTTTCGGCGAGCCAGGCGGTCATGACTTGAGCGCCTTGAGCAGGGCCTCGATCTCCTCGATATCCTCGGGCGTGAGGCGGTCGCGGGCGGCGAGATGGGCGACGAGCGGAGTCACTCGGCCGGCGAACATCCGATCGATCATGCGGCCGGATTCCTCGGCGACATAATCCTCGCGGCGGATGGCGGGGCGGTAGAGATAGCGGCGCCCGTCCTGCTCGTGGGCGAGGACGCCCTTGGCGAGCAGGCGAGACAGCATCGTCTTGACGGTGGCGAGGGTCCAGCCCCGGTCGGCCGGGACTCGATCGGCGACTTCGGCAGCCGTCAGAGGCGCTTTCTCCCAAAGCACCTCCATGACCGCATATTCGCCCTCTGCGATACGCTCCATGGCCGTTCTCCCCTTATTGACTACATGTGTAGTCGGTCGCGCTGAACGCGTGATGAATGGCCGGGTAAGGTTGAGCTGTCGGGGGAGTTTACAAATAGCGGGTCGGGTTAATCCGCGTTTACCATCGAAACCCGCGCATTTCCGCGATTGGCACGGTCTGGCACGGCTCATGTATCTATTATTATGTCCACACGATGCTTCCACCGAAAGGGGCGGGCCTGGCGCTTTTTCTGGTCGCGCCGCCCGCCCCAATCACAAGCGAAGCGCAATGCCGGCGAAGGCCGGGACCTCATCGAGAGCCGCTCAGCCCCACCCGCACCGCCATTCCGGCGAACTATGTACTGAGCGCCCGCCCTACGCTTTGCCGATGGCTGGGGCCTCGCGGAGACGAGCTCCGCCCATTTTTCCCGTCTTCCCGGCGAAGGCCGGGATCTCAGGTCGCTTAAGTCACGGTGGATGAGCCGAGACCCCGGCTTGCGCCGGGGTGACGACCTTGTCAGGCCTTGGCGACCTGCTTCTCCGTCAGAAGCTGCTGGAGCTCGCCGGCCTCGAACATCTCCATCATGATGTCCGATCCGCCGACGAACTCGCCCTTCACATAGAGCTGGGGAATGGTCGGCCAGTCGGAATAGGCCTTGATGCCCTGGCGAATTTCCGGGTCCTGCAGGACATCGACCGTCTCGAAGCCGACTCCGAGATGGTCGAGGATCGCCACCGCCCGGCTCGAGAAGCCGCATTGCGGGAACAAGGCGCTGCCCTTCATGAACAGAACGACGTCGCTGGATTTGACGATCTCGTCGAGGCGGGCATTGGTATCGGCCATCATATCACTCCTGATCGGGCAGAGCGGTGGTGAGCTGCAGCGCGTGTAGCGCTCCGCCCATCCGGCCGCCGAGCGCCTCGTATACGCGTTGGTGCTGCTTCACGCGCGGCATCCCCCTGAAACTCTCGGAGACCACGCGGGCGGCATAATGGTCGCCATCTCCGGCAAGATCGGTGATCTCGACCCGCGCGTCGGGGATACCGGCGCGGATCAGGGTCTCGATCTCGTCGGCCGCCATCGCCATCAGCCCTGGGATTCCATCAGCTGGCGACGCGCCTCGACACTCTTGTGCTGGAGCGCCTCGCGGATCTTGGCCTCGTCGCAATCGACACCGGCCGAAGTGAGGTCGCCGAGCACCTTGCGGATGACATCCTCGTCGCCGGCTTCTTCGAAATCGGCGCGAACCACGTCCTTGGCGTAGGATTCGGCCTCGACCTGGGTCAGCCCCATCAGCCGCGCCGCCCATTCGCCGAGCAACCGGTTGCGACGCGCGACGACGCGGAACTGCATTTCCTCGTCACGGGCATATCTTGCCTCGAAAGCCCGCTCGCGGTCGTCGAAGGTGGTCATGGCGCTCCCTTGCTCCGTTTCGTCGGAGATAGGACCCCGGGCGCTGCGGCGCAACACGTGTGAAGGCAGTCGGAGATACTCCTCTCCCGCGCAAAGCGGGGCAGGAATGCGATTCACATCGTGACGACCAATTTCCCGACCGCCTTGCGAGCCGCCATGTGGGCGATCGCCTCGCCTGCATGGTCCAGCGGCCAGGTCCGGCTCACCCGCGGCGCGATCTTCCCTTCCCGCCAGAGACGGAACAGGGTTTCGATATGGGCAGAATTCGCCTCGGGGTCGCGCGCCGCGAAGGCGCCCCAGAAGACACCGCAGACGTCGCAGCTCTTGAGCAAGGTGAGGTTGAGCGGCAGCCGGGGGATGCCGGCCGGAAACCCGACGACCAGGTAGCGCCCCTCCCAGGCGATCGCGCGAAGCGCGGGTTCGGCATAATCGCCGCCGACCGGGTCGTAGATCAGATCGGCGCCGCCTGGGCCGACCGAATCCTTGAACAGCTGGGCGAGCGCCTTCGAGCCGTCTTTGTCGAACGGGCCGCGAGGATAGACCAGGGTCGAATCGGCACCGGCCTCGCGCGCGGCCTGGGCTTTCTCCTCCGACGAAACCGCTGCGACGACCCGCGCTCCGAATGCCTTGCCGAGCTCGACCGCCGCCAGCCCGACTCCGCCGGCGGCGCCGAGCACCAGCAAGGTCTGTTCCGGCTTCAGCCGCCCGCGGTCCAGCAATGCGTGGATCGATGTTGCATAAGTGAGGACCAGGGCCGAGCCCTCTTCGAAGCTCCTCTCCTCCGGCAGCCTGAGCGCGGCCGTTGCCGAGACGAGGATTTTCTCGGCGAGGCCGCCATGGCCGAGCATCGCGATCAGCCGGTCGCCGGATGCCCATCCCTCGACGCCTTCGCCGACCGCTTCGACCGTTCCGGCGATCTCGCCGCCCGGAGCGAAGGGGCGCTGCGGCTTGAACTGATATTTGTCCTCGATGATCAGCACATCGGGATAGTTGATCGCGCAGGCGCGGACCCGGACGAGGAGTTGGCCCGGCCCCGCCACCGGATCGGGAAGCTCGGTCATCACCAGCGTTTCCGGGCCGCCGACAATCGTGGACAACAGCGCCCTCATTGCGCGGCCTGCGGAAAAGCCGGCAGCCTGGCGATGTCGCGCGGCTCGTGCTGGATGATCACCTTGGCATGGATGTTCGCGGCCAGACGCTTGATCCGGTCCATAGATGCCAGGGTCTGGGCCCGGTCGGTGTTGAACGGCGGAACGCCGTCGATCGCGACCTGCTCGTTGAAATGCCAGAGATCGCCGGCGAGGATCACGGGACCCGAAGCCAGCCTGACCAGCAGGGAATGGTGGCCGGGCGTGTGGCCGGGTGTCGAGAGCATGACGACCTCTCCATCGCCGAAGACGTCGAGATCTCCCGCCACCGGCTCGACCTTGCCGCCGTCGCGGATCCACGGCGCCAGAGGCACCGCGTCGGGACCGTCGGGCGACTTCAGCGCGACCCAATCGCCCTTGCCGATCAGCAGCTTCGCCCCGCCAAAGCGATAGGCCTGGCCGATATGGTCGCCATGGTAATGGCTGATGCCGAGCAGCGAAATCTGTTCGGAATTCACCCCGATGCGCGCCAGCTGCGCGACCAGCCCGGCGTCGACTCGCATGCTCATGACGGGATTGTCGCTGGGATGGCCGATCAGGCCGTCGGGCAAGCCCGCGTCCCACAGCATGTAGAGATCGCCGTGGCGGATCAGATAGCAGCTGTCGGTGACGGTCCTGGGGCCCGGCGGGTAGGCCGACGTGTCCGAGAAGAAGCTGTTGGAATCCTTGATCGTCGCGCTGCCGCAATCGAGCCGCCACAAGGACAGGGGCGCGGCCGGCTGAGCGGCTGCTCCGAGCACCCACCATGCCGCCGCGAGTGAAGCCCATTTCCGGATCATCGATCTCTCCCCTCTTTCGGCGAGACATAGGAAGGATCGTGGACGAAGGGCAATGGTTTCCCCTCGCGCAGCGCGTCGAGGATCGCGGCGAAATCGGTGCGGCAGCGGAAGCCGAGGAGGCGCTCGGCCCTTGCGGGATCGTACACCCGGTCGATATGGCCAGGCAGCGCCCATCCCGCGCGGGCATAGAGCTCCGCCGCGTCCGGGTAATAGCGCGCGATCACCGCTGGGGCGTCCTCGATCAGGGCCTCGGCCTCGCCCGGGGAAAAGGGCGGCGTCGCCGAGAGGATGAAGGTGCCGAACCCGAGTGCAGGCGCGCGTCCGAGTGCCGCGACATGGGCTTCAGCGGCATCCTCCACGGTCAGGCGGCGGTTGAGGAATTCGTTGGCCTTGATGTTGAGGCCGTGGAGGCCGCGGTCGGTATCGTCCTCCTCGGGAAAGAACCGGCCGGTGCGCAGCACCATCGCCGCGATTCCGTGCTGCTCGTGAAACAGCCGGCAGAGCTGCTCGGCGGCGAGCTTGGTCACTCCGTAGATGTTGCGCGGCGCGAGCGGACCGAAATCCTCGGTCAGCCAGGCCGCCTTGCGGGCGCCGCCGGCCTTGCCGGCGCGGACAGCGGCTGAAATCATCAGCGATGTGGTCGAGGTGAAGACGAAGCGGTCGTGGCCCGCCGCGACCGCCGCTTCGAGCAGGTTGAGCGTTCCGGTCACATTGGTGTCGACGAAGGCCCTGGCCGGGTAACGCGTGATGTCCGGCTTGTGCAGCGCGCCGGCGTGGATCACCGCCTCGATGCCGTGGCGGACGAAGATCCGGTCGATCAATGCGCGATCCGCAACCGACCCGATCGCGTCGGTGTCGGCGCCGGGGGCGACATCCAGGCCGACCACGGCATGTCCGTCGGCGCGCAGCCGCGGCGCGAGGAAGCGGCCGAGCCAGCCCGACGATCCGGTGAGCAGCAGCCTCATCGCCGCGGCTCGGTGGCCCCGTTTCGCATCAGGCCTGTGCTGGCACGGCCACCTGGTAATCAGCCGTCGTCTTCGCGGCCACTTCATCGACGCTGACGCCCGGCGCGAGCTCGATCAACCGGAACTGGCTCTGGTGATTGGTCCGCTGGAAAACGGCGAGATCGGTGATGATCATGTCGACGACATTTTTCCCGGTCAGCGGCAGGGTGCATAAAGGGATGAATTTGGGGTCGCCGTTCTTGGACGTGTGCTCCATCACGACGATGATCTTCTTGACCCCCGCGACGAGATCCATGGCTCCGCCCATCCCCTTGACCATCTTCCCGGGGATCATCCAGTTGGCGATGTCGCCTTTTTCCGAAACCTCCATCGCACCGAGCACGGTGAGATCGATATGGCCGCCGCGGATCATCGCGAAGCTGTCCGACGAGGAGAAATAGGAGGAGGATGGCAATTCGCTGATCGTCTGCTTGCCGGCATTGATCAGGTCTGGATCGACCTCGTCGTCGTAGGGAAATGGGCCGATGCCGAGCATTCCGTTCTCGGACTGCAAAGTCACATCGACTCCGTCCGGAATGTGGTTGGCGACCAGGGTGGGGATGCCGATGCCGAGATTGACATAGAAGCCGTCCCTCAGCTCCTTCGCCGCCCTCGCGGCCATCTCGTCGCGCGACCATGCCATGTCAGTGACTTCCTTCCTGTGAATCGGGCCAACGGCGCTCCGCCGGGAATATATCGTCGAGCGAGCCGCGCAGAGAGGGCCCGTAGACCGGGTTGGAGAGCATGAACCAGCCATGCCCCCATTTGTCGGCGAACGGCGCGGAAGCCGCGGCGCGGCGCCGGTCAGCGACAGCGAACCCGCGTGCGTTGAACGCATCGGAGAAATCGCCGAGCTGGTCGCCGGCCATCGCGACCACGCAGAAATGCTCGGCGACCTGCGCGCGCCGCCCGTCCTTCGCCGAGCCGCCTTCATCGTCGCCCTGAAGGAACAGGGTTTCGCCGTGCCGCACCGGGCCAAGCCCGGCGCCGTTCAGCGCCTCCTCCGAAAAGGCCGCATAGCGGGCGAGACGATTGGAGATGAAGATGATTGTGACGCCCGCTTCGCGCAACGCGGCCAGCGAAGCGGCAGCGCCGGGCATCGGCAACACCTTGTTCGCGCCGCTTTGCTCCCACAATTCCCAGCTGGGAGCATCGAAGCCGCGATCGTGAACCGCGCTGTCATACTCGTAGCCCAGATTCTGCAGCGCGG
>JAQGLD010000115.1 GCA_028293055.1 Alphaproteobacteria bacterium | reverse complement strand
AGCGCGGTTGCCAAAGCGGCTCCGAGCTGGTCCGGGGTGAAGGGCTTGGCGAGGACGGGGACATCGTCGGGCCGCCGCGAGATCGACTGGCCGTCGGCATAGCCGGTGATGATGATCGCCGGCAGGTCGGGCCGGGTCTTGCGCGCCTGTCGAATCAGCTCGGTCCCGGAGACGTGCGGCATCGCATAATCGGTGATCAGCAGGTCGCATGCGGCCCCCTCGCCATCGAGCAGCGAAAGCAGTTCCGGGCCGTCGGATGCTTCGGAAACGTCGTGGCCGAGATCGCGCAGCAAGGCGGCCGTGGTCTCGCGGACCCCATCATGATCGTCGACCAGCAGAACCTTGAGCGGACGCAGGGCAGGTCCGGGCGCCGCATCGGGCTCTTCCGCCGCCGCGGGCGCCAAGGCTTCGCCGCGCGGCAGCCAGATTTCGGCGCGTGTGCCCTGTCCGAACTCGCTGTCGATCTGAAAGGCGCCGCCCGATTGCTTTGCGAAGCCATAGACCATCGAAAGACCAAGCCCCGTGCCCTTGCCGACCTCCTTGGTAGTAAAGAAGGGCTCGGTGACCTGCTCGAGCAGCTCGGGCGAGATTCCGCATCCGGTATCGGCGACCGTCAGCACGACATAGTCGCCGCCCTCGAGGCCCTGGATCCGGTTCGGCTGCGCGGTTCGATTTTCCGCGGTCACCGAGATCCTGCCGCCATCGGGCATGGCGTCGCGCGCATTGATGATCAGGTTCATCAGGGCGAGCTCGAGCTGCGACTGGTCGGCGAAGGCGCACCACAGATCCTTCTTCATTACCCATTCGAGCTCGACCAGGCCGCCGAGCGTATGGGCGAGGAGCTCGGTCACCGCGTTCGACAGCGAGTCGATGTCGATGCAGGCGGGCTGGAGCTGCTGGCGCCGGGCAAAGGCGAGCAGGCGGCGGACCAGGTCGGTTCCCTGCTCGGCCGCGCGGCGGGTCATGTTGAGCACCTTCAGATGCTCTTCCTCGAGGGGCAGCCGGCGCTCGATCAGGCCGAGGCCGCCAAGCACGGCTGCGAGCAGGTTGTTGAAGTCGTGGGCGATTCCGCCGGTCAGCTTGCCGATCGCATCCATCTTGCGGGCATGGACGAGCTGGCTTTCGAGCTCCTTGCGATCGGTGACATCGAGCAATGTCCCGGCAAATTCCAGTGGTGCCCCGTCGGGGTCGCGAAGCAGCACCGCCTGGTCGAGGAAATGGCGATATTGGCCGTCCGCGCAATGCCAGCGATATTCGATGGCGAGCGACTTGCCCTCGCGTCGCGCAGCCATCGCCGCGACCACGCGATCGCGATCCTCGTCGTGGAGACGCTCGCGCCAAAGGCCGGGGGTGCGCCGGATTTCCTCGAATTCGTAGCCGGTCAGCGCGGTGAAATTCCCGCTGACGAACTTTGGAACTCGCGGCTGCGCATCGACCTCTTCGAGGTAGAGGACGATCGGAAGCGATTCGATGATCGCCGCCTGGCGCTGCTCGGCCAGGCGGAGCGCCTGCTCGACCCGCAGCCGCTCGGCATTGGCCTTGAGATTCGCATCGAGCAGCGCCTGCTCCTGATCGGCCTTGCGCTGGATCTCCTTGGTCATCGCGAACAGGTCGACGAACACCGCGACCTTCGAGCGGAGCACCACCGGCTCGACCGGCTTGAACACATAATCGACCGCGCCCATCGAATAACCCCGGATGAGGTGCTCGGTCTCCTTGTTGACCGCCGAGAGGAAGACGATCGGAATCCTTTTGGTCTGCTCCCGGCTGCGGATGATCTGGGCGGTCTCGTAGCCGTCCATCTCGGGCATGTAGACATCCAGCAGGATGACCGCGAACTCGCCCTTGAGCAGGTGGCGCAGCGCCTCCTCGCCCGATCGGGCCTCGACGATCTCGCCGACATCCTCGAGCACGGTCCGGATCGCGAGAAGGTTGCGCTCGTCATCGTCGACGACCAGCACGCGCGGGCGCTGGACGGGCTCGTCGGCATCGGCCGAAGGCGCGGAGTCCTTTTTCACGCTGCTGCTCGGCACTCGATCCTTCATCCTCACTCAGCCGCTTCGGCCGCTTCGCGCTGGCCGGCGCGCACGCCTTCGCGTGCCCGGCCGATCCATACGCGCAGCAGCGCGAGCAGAAGGTCGATGTCGACCGGCTTGGCGATATAGTCGGATGCGCCTGCGTCGAGACACTTCTGGCGGTCGCCCTTCATCGCCTTGGCGGTGACGGCGATCAGAGGCAGGTCGGCCAGCGCGGGCCGGTCGCGTATCTGCTGCATCGTCTCGTAGCCGTCCATTTCCGGCATCATGATGTCGATCAGCGCGATGTCGACTCCGGGGGTCTGCTCGAGGATGAGGATGCCGTCTCGCCCACGTTCGGCGTAGAGCACTTCGACATCGTAGGTCTCGAGGACGCTCGTCAGCGAGTAAATGTTCCGGATGTCGTCGTCGACGATGAGGATCTTGGCGCCGGCGAGCTCCGGCACCGAGCGCACCGCTGGAGCAGGGCCGGTCACGGCGCCATCGGTCAGGATCTCGATCAGCGGCGCGGCCTTGCCGACATGTGCCTTGAGATCGCGGAACACGCGCGCAAGCGCCTTTTCGTCGGCCGGCTTTTCGGTGACACCGAACGCGCCCATGTCGACCACCGAGGCGAGGCGGTCGGCTCCCGAAATGACGTGGATCGGCACATGGCTGGTCTGCGGGTCGTGCTTGAGCAGATCGAGCAGAACGAATCCGTCGATGTCCGACAGGCCGAGGTCGAGGGTAATCGCGTCGGGCTGGAGCTTGCGCGCCATGGCGAGGGTGCCGGCGCCGGCGGTGGAGACCACGCCCTTGAGGCCCGCGCCTCGCGCGAGGTCGAGCAGGATCGATGCGAAGGCCGGATCGTCCTCGACGATAAGGACGAAGGGCTTGTCGCCGAGGCTGTCGCGATCATCGCTCACCTCGAAGCCGGTCGTCAGCGCGGTCGGCACGGTCGCTCCGGTATTGGTGTAGCGGGCGCTCGCCCCGCCGCTCGCCGGTGTCGCAGCGACGGCCTGGAGCGGGACGAACAGGCTGAAGGTCGAGCCTTCGCCGGGCTTCGAGCGCACCTGCAGCTCGCCGCCGAGCAGCCGGGCGATCTCGCGGCTGATCGACAGGCCGAGTCCGGTTCCGCCATATTTGCGGCTGGTCGTGCCGTCGGCCTGCTGGAACGCCTCGAAGATCAGCTTCTGCTTGTCCTCGGGGATTCCGATGCCGGTGTCGGTCACCGCAATCTCGATCGCGCTCGACGCCCCGCGCAGGACCGGGTGACTCGAACTCCACCCACTGGTCGCCGGGCGGACCGCCAGCGTCACGCTGCCGTGCGACGTGAACTTGAACGCGTTGGACAGCAGATTGAGCACGACTTGCTGCAAACGCTTATCGTCGGTGCGGATACTCGGCGGCAGCGCGGCGTCGAACTCGACCTTGAATTCGAGTGCCTTGTCCGCGGCAAGCTGGCGGAAGGTGCGCTCCATATGCTGCTTGAGCGCGCTCATCGGCATCTCGCCGACCTCGATGGACACAGTGCCCGATTCGATCTTCGACAGGTCGAGGATGTCGTTGATCAGGCTGAGCAGATCCGAACCTGCGCCGTGGATGGTGCGGGCGAATTCGGTCTGCTTCTCGTTGAGGTTGCCCTGCGGATTGTCTGCCAGCAGCTTCGACAGGATCAGCAGCGAATTGAGCGGAGTGCGAAGCTCATGCGACATGTTGGCGAGAAATTCGGATTTGTATTTCGAAGTGAGGGCGAGCTGCTCGGCTTTCTCCTCGACCGCGCGCCGGGCCATTTCGATCTCGATATTCTTGGCTTCGACCTGCTTCTTCTCATTCTCGAGCAGCTGCGCCTTTTCCTGCAGCTCCTCGTTGGTCGCGTGCAATTCCTCCTGCTTGGTGGTGAGCTCGGTCTGGCGGGCCTGCAGCTCCTGGGTGAGCAATTGCGATTGCTTGAGCAGCCCCTCGGTGCGCATCGTCGCAGCGATCGTGTTGAGCACGATTCCGATCGAGTCCATCAGCTGGTCGAGGAAGTTCTGGTGGGTCTCGTTGAACTCGCTGAACGATGCGAGCTCGATCACCGCCTTCA
>JAQGLD010000153.1 GCA_028293055.1 Alphaproteobacteria bacterium | reverse complement strand
CGCCAGCCCGCAACCTTGCCGTCGATCGCCAGCGCCAGCATCTCGTGCCCCCGCGCCCGCACCGCCGCGGCGCCGAGCAAGCCGCGCAGGGCGTCCGTATCAATGTCCACTTTATCTATGATCCGTCCCGTTCCAGTTCGTCATCCCGGCGCAGGCCGGGCAGAAGCCCTCCCCCATCAAGGGGAGGGGCAAGACGAGCCAAACCTAGAATTTCCCAAGCTCCCGCCCGACCGTCTTGCTCAGCTCGGCCGCGGTCGGCGGCGCCTCGGGGGTGAAGTAGCCGGCCGCCTTCTTCGCCTCCATCTCGACGCTGGCGTCGGCCGGAACCATGTCGTCGGGGATCGGCACCCGCTCGCCTATCTCGATCCCGCCCTCGGTCAGCGCATCGTGCTTCATGTTCGACATCGAAACGAAGCGGTCGATCCGCCGGATGCCGAGCCAGTGAATGACATCTGGCATGAGCTGCTGGAACCGGGCGTCCTGCACTCCGGCGACGCATTCGGTGCGTTCGAAATAGGTCGAGGCCTGGTCTCCGCCGGGCTGCCGCTTGCGCGCATTGTAGACCAGGAACTTGGTGACCTCGCCGAGCGCGCGGCCTTCCTTGCGGTTGTAGACGATCAGCCCGACTCCGCCGGCCTGCGCCTGGCGGGTCGCTTCCTCGATGCCGTGGGTGAGGTAGGGCCGGCAGGTGCAGATGTCGGATCCGAACACGTCCGATCCGTTGCACTCGTCATGCACCCGGCAGGTCAGCATCCTGCTCGTGTCGCCGAGATAGGCCGGATCGCCCATGATATAGAGCGTCATCCCGCCGATCGGCGGCAGGAAGACCGACAGGTCCGGGCGGGTGACCAGCTCGGGATACATCCCGCCGGTCTGTTCGAACAGGCAGCGCCTCAGGCTGTTCTCGCTCACCTCGAAGCGCTCGGCGACCCCGGGCAGCCACCACACCGGGTCGATCGCGATCTTGGTCACCGATATGTCGCCCGCCTCGTGGACGATCTCGCCGTCGACCGCCATCCGCCCGGCTGCGATCGCCTCGCGTATCTCGGGCAGGGTCAGCCGCGCCTTGGTGATCGCGATCGACGGGCGGATGTCGATCCCTTCCTCGATCAGGCTTCCGAAATCCTGCGCGACGCGGTGGCCCCACGGATCGAGCGAGACGATCTTGCCGGCCTCGCTCCACTGCGGATGCGGCCCGATCTCGCAGACCGGCGAGGTATCGTGCAAATCGGGCTTGGACGATGCGCTCATCGCCCCCGAGGAAATGGCGAGCGCCCGGTAGATCGAATAGGATCCGCCATGCGCCCCGATCGCGTTGCGATGCGATCCCGAATTGACCGTCGCGATCACCGGCCCGCGCCCGTCCGCGCCCGCATTGCCTCCGGCATTCCAGTCGATCGGAAAGCGCACCGGCCCGCGCGAGCCGGGATGCGAGGTCAGGCGGATATGGCCGGTCGGGGCCTCGGCTGGGTTCATCAAGTCTCTCCTGAGCCTGCGCGGCTCCTGCTTTGTTCTCAGCCTAGGGCAGTAAAGGAATCGTGGCTAGTGGGGGGCGAATCTCAGGCCTGTCCCACTTCCCGTCATGCCCGCGCAAGCGGGCATCCCGCTTCTTCTGCCCGCAATATTCACTGAAAAAGCGGGTAAATCGAGCGGAGCGTGATGCGCTCCGAGTGGCCGGACCGGCCCAGGGAAACAGAAGGATTGGTCACGCCAAGACGCGAAGACGCGAAGGCGAAAGCAGGGAAGCATCGCGCCCCTTGGCGCATCCATGACAAGGCGCCAGCAGAAAATCCCAGGCCGCAGCACCGCACAGCTTCGCGGCTTCGCGCCTTCGCGTGCCAGCAGGGTGGCGCAGCCGCCCGCTTCCTTTCATGCCGATCTCCCGCTCCGATCTCTCTTATCGCGCGCATCCGCCCGACGGCCCCTTGAGCCCGGCCCCGCGACCCGTCATCAAGGGGAACGAGCGGGGGTGGCTCGGGCACAGGCTGAAGGGGGCGGGATGCGTCATCATATTCTTGCGGGCGCGGGCCTGTTGTGGGCCGCATCGGCTGCGATCGCGGCCCCGGCGCCGGCGAAGCCGGACAAGCCCGCGGCCGCCCAGCCGGACCGCACCCACCTCGACGCCTTGACCAAGGCGGCCGACGCGATCGACGGCGCGACCGATCCCAAGGGGCTGCTCGCCGCCCGCCAGGCCGTCTTGGCGGAGGCGGAGAAAATGCTTCCTGCCGACTCGCCCGATCTCGGCCTTGTCCGGGTCGAGCTGGCCCGCGCCTGGTTCTACAATGGCGACATGAAGACCGCCTTGGTCTCGCTCGAGGCGGGCCTGTCCTTGATGCAGAAGGGCGGCGAGGCGTGGGTCGACAAGGTCCGCGAGGCGCGCGGCGACCTGGCCGTGATGTACAATTATGTCGGCCGCCATGCCGAGGCCCGTGTGCTCTTCCAGGCCGATTACGACTGGTACCGCAACCGCTTCGGGCCTCCCGAAACTGCCGAGCCGACGCTTCAGCACGCAATCGCGCTCAACAATCTCGCCGCTTCGGATCATGAGACCGGCGACAATGAAGCGGCCCTGGTCCACAATGCCCAGGCGCTTGCGATGGCCGAGCGGATGAAGCCGGTGCCGAACGACGCCGCCATCTGGTATTCCAACCGCAGCAATTACTGGGCCGCGCTCGGCCGCTTCGACGAAGCGGTCGACGCCGCCCGCACCGGCCAGGCGCGGATCGAGGCGATCCTTCCCAAGGGCCATCCCTATGTCGCCAACAACCTCTCCAATTTCGCGGCCCTGCTGCTCAAGCAGGGGCGCTATGGCGAGGCGATGGACATGGCCCGCCGCGCCTTCGAGGTGCAGGAGGCGTCCGCCGGCAAGATCACCCAGAACAGCGCGACGATGCGCATCGTCTTCGCCCGGGCGATGATCGGCAAGGGCGATTATGAGGGCGCGGACGCCTTCCTCGCCGGAGCTTTGCCGACGCTCGAGGCGCAGCTCGGCGCCGACAGCGACCGCACCCAGGCGGCGATCGAGGCGCGGGCGCTGGCTCTGTCCCGGCTCGGCCGCACCCGCGAGGCGCTCGCGCTCGAGCAGGCGGTGGTCGATGCGCGCGACAAGCGGCTTCCGGCTGCGCACCGCGACCGCATGTTCGGCCGCGAGATGCTCGCCGACATCGCAATGACCGGCGGCGACGCGAAGCGCGCCGAGGCGGAGCTCGCCACCTCGCTCGCGCTTCGCCGCAAGGTGCAGCCGGCCGGCAATCCCGATCTGCTCGCCGCGCGCGCCAAATTGCTCGTCGTGCGGAGCCGGATCGCACCGGATCCCGCTTTGGCCGCGGAGGCGGACGCGTTGCTCGCAGCGCTCGCCGCCTCGGCCCGCTACGAGCTCGACCGCTCGAGCCTCGACAGCGTCCGCACCAGCTTCGCCAATGTCGCCGAGGCCCTGGTCCGGCTCGGCCGGCACGGCCGTGCGTTCGAGGCGATGCAATGGGCATCGCGGACCAGCGCCGACGATGCCGTCGCCGCCGCTGCGGCGCGATCGGCGCTGGCCGGCAGGCCGGACCTCGCCGCTCTGCTTCGCCAGCGCCAGGACCTGTTGCTCGAGCGCAAGGCCCTGTTCGATTCGGTCCAGGCGCAGATGCAGCGGCCCGACCCGGCTTACGATCTCGGCAGGGTCGAGGCCGCGGCGGACGGCCTCACCGGCCGGCTCGCCGCGCTCGATACCCGGCTGGATGCTGCCGGCCTCGGCAGCGCCGACCGTTTCCGCATCGCGCCGCTCGCCGCGGTGCAGGCGCGGCTCGCGCCCGGCGACGCCCTGTGGATGGCGACCCAGTTGCCCGCCGGCTATGCGGTGATGGCGGTGACCCGCGGCGCGACCGCTTCGGCGCTGGTCGATTCCAAGGCGGAGGTCGGCGGCCTCGTCGGGCGGATCCGCGCCTCGCTCGATCCCGGCGGCGGCGGCGCGGGGGCCTTCGCTGCGGCCGATGCCCATCTTCTCTATGCGGCGCTTGCGCCCGCCCCGGTCGCGCGGCTGCTCGCCGGCCGCACCCATCTGATCGTCGCCGCCAACGGGCCGCTCTCCTCGCTCCCCTTCGCGGTGCTGGTAACTCGCGCCGGGCCGCGCCCGGCTTTCCTGATCGACCGGGTGGCGGTGAGCCATGTCCCCGGCCCGGCCTCCCTGCTTCGTCCCGCGGGCGGCGGCGGGCCGCTGACCGGCGCTGCCTTCCTGGCCTTCGGAGACCCGTCCTCCGGTACGCCGGGCTCGGGCACCCGCGGTGGCGGCGGCCACGGAACCGCGGCCTTGCGCTCGGCCGGAGACGCCCGGACTCTGGCGCAACTTGCAGCGCTACCGGGCAGCGCAGGCGAGCTTCGCGATCTCGCTCATGCGGTCGGCGCCCGCTCGCCCCATATCTTCACCGGCGCCGCAGCGACCGAGGCGGCCTTGCGCGGCGAGACGCTTCCGGCCGGCGGTATCCTCGCTTTCGCCACCCACGGCCTGGTCTCCGGCGAGCTCGAGGGGCTTCGCGAGCCGGCGCTCGTCCTCACTCCGTCGGGAACGGACGACGGCCTGCTCACCGCCTCCGAGATCGCCCGTCTGAGCCTCCCCGCGAGCTGGGCGATCCTCTCCGCCTGCGACACCGCCGCCGGCGCCGGCCCCGATTCACCCGGCCTCACCGGCCTCGCCCGCGCCTTCCTGTTCGCCGGCACCCGCCACCTGCTCGCCACCCATTGGCCGGTCCGCGACGATGTCGCCACCCGCCTCACCGTCGGCACCCTGTCGCGCGCCTCCGCCGGAATGGCCCCGGCCGAGGCGCTCCGCCAGGCGGTGCTCGCGGTGCGCCGCGACCCGAAGGTGAAGGGGGCCGGCTCGCCATCGGTCTGGGGGCCGTTCGTGCTGATCGAATAAGGGGCGAGCCGATTTTCGGGCTGGGCTGAACCGCGAGCGACGGACAGCGTTGGGCCTTACGAAGCGCGCAGTCTCGCGCCGGAGACCGGAGAAATCTCATGACCGACTCGACCGCTTTGGCCCCCATGGAAGCCACCACCAGCTTGGCCCCGACTCCCACAGGCCTCACCGACACCGCGCCGCACGCGCCGGCGAGCAATGGCAAGACCGCTTTGGCCGATGCCTTCCGCGAGCATTTCTCCGGCGACGCGCCGCTGGCCGAGAAAGCCAGGAGCTTCGCCAAGGCACGGCCCTGGACCAGCGCCGCCTTCGTCGGAGTCGCCGCGCTCGCCTTGCTCAACACCCTTCGCGGGCGGCGCTGAGACCACGCCGGCGGTCGTCCGGACACGTCTTATCCGCTTATCCGTCATCCCGGCGAATGTGCCATGCGCGCCAAGTTGCAGTGCGCCATGGGCTTTCGCCGGGATGATGAGGAACTGAATCCCTCACGCTGGACACAAAAAAGGCCCGGCAGCCGAAGCCGCCGGGCCTTCCTTGTCGTGGTTTGCCGGATCAGTAGCGGTTGCGGATCACCTGGAGCACGCGGCCGGTGCGGATGTTGACCAGGACGAGATCGTCGCCGTAGCGGACCCAGCGCTGGTTCATGCGCGGCGCGCCCAGACGATAGGAGCCGAAGTCCGAGATCACGTAGCGCGAGCCGTAAAAGCCCGGCTGCAGGCGATAGCCCGGGTTGATCGAGCGGTAGCTCCAGCCGCGATAGGGCGCGACATAGGCGCTGCGATCGCGCCGGATCTCGCGCCGGTCCCGCATCACTTCGCGGCGGTCATGGCGAAGCTCGCGGGCGGACTGGTTGCCGCGGCGATCCTCGCGAAGCTCCTGGCGGTCCTCGCGAAGCTCCTGCCGGTCCCTGCGGATCTCGCGGCTCTGGGCGCTCGCCGCGCTCGGCACGGACAGAGCGGGAAGGGCAGTCACGGCCATCAGGCCCAACAATATCGTCTTACGCATGTCACTCTCCAATTTTCAGGTCCCGCCCCAACTCCTCGATGCTTATGGTCCCGCCGGCATGAACGGCCCGGGAACGCGCAAGACAGGCTGGAGACAGGAAGATTTTGCGGAACCCGGGCCGCTGGCTAACGGACTGGCGATGCGTGTCAGGCGCCCCCGCCCGCAAGATTATCATCAGTCACTCCGCAAGCTCGCCGCCATCTCCGTCCGCTCGGCCCCTTCTCGTCCTTCGCGGCCCTTCGCGCTCTTCGCGTGAAACGACTGCGAAGCCCGTAGAGGATCCTTTGCGCGCAGAGACGCAGAGACGCAGAGATGCGGAGGGTCGATGGAGAAGGGCTCTTCCACTTGGCCAATGACTACGAGCCCTCAGCGTCCCCCGGCGGCTGCTGCGCAGGCCGTTCCGCCTTGCGGCGCGCCGCAAGGTACTGTCTCTGCGTCTCTGCGTCTCTGCGCGAACCCCCGACTCGGCCCCGGGTCCGCGGGGGAACGGATCACTTCTTCCCGAGCGTCTCGTCGAAGAACCGGCTCTCTTCCTCCCACAGCCGGACATAGCTGCCCTGGCGCACGAAATCGTGCGCCTCACCCGGCACAATCACGACCCGGACATCCACCTTCCGGTCGCGGAGCTTCGGCGCCAGGTCGACCGTCTCGAGCACATCGACATTCATGTCGGCATCGCCGTGGAACAGGAGCACCGGCGAACGCCACCCGTCGATCGCCCCAACCGGGCTGTTCCTCAGCGCGAGCGCCTTCTGCTCCGGATCGACCCCGAACGCCCGGTTCGGGTTGAGATGGCCCTCGCGCGGCGTCGGCCAGCTCCAGTCGAACACGCCGTGGACCGCGACCCCCGCCTTGAACAGGTCCGATTTGCGCGCCAGCGCCTGGGCGGTGAGCAGGCCGCCATAGGACCCGCCCCAGATCCCGATCCTCTTCGGGTCGACATCGCTCCGCGCGGCGAGCCACTGCCCGGCGCCGAGCACATCCTGATATTCGGACGCTCCCCGCCAGCCGCGATTGGCGGGCTCGCGATAGTCGCGGCCATAGCCGGTGCCGGAACGATAATTGACGCTGACCACCAGATAGCCGCGCTCGGCGAGGTGCCGGTTGATCGCATAATCGTTCGCGTAATAGCCCATATAATGGAAGCTCGGGAACATCTGCCGCGGCGGCCCGCCATGGACATAGACCAGGGCCGGGTGGGGCCCCTTGCCGGCCGGCAGGAAGAGCTGGGCGGGCACGCTCCCCCCGTCGGTCGCCTTCAGCCGCACCGCCGTGGGCGCCGGCGCGGAGAAAGCGTGGGCATAGCCATAATCCGCCGGCTTCTCCGCCAGCACCAGTTTCTTCCGCGCGAGATCGTAGACCCGCAGCAAGGGCGCATTGTCCGCATCGCCGCCGACGAAGGCGACATAGGGACTGTCCTCCGACGCGGCCGGCCCGGCGGCGACCAGGTCGCCCAGCTTCAGCGCCTGCTCCGCCCCGCTCTGCGTGTCGATCACCGACAGCTGCCGCCCGTCCGGATTGCCGCAATTGTGGCTCACCAGCAGCTGGTGCGGCGCCGCCATCTCGCTTTCCACCGCCTCGCAATGGGCCGGGGTCAGCGCCTTGATCGCCCCGCCGCTCCGCGCGACCGCATAGAAGCGCGCCCAGCCGTCATGCTCGCTATGGAACAGGATGCGGCCGTCCCCGTCCCAGCGCAGATCGCTGTCGCCATCCTCGACTCCGCCATTCGCCTTGATGCCGCCGCTGTCCCACAAGGTGCGGACCTTGCCGGTCTCGAAATCGTACGCGTCGATCGCGAACGGCTCGCTCTCGGTAATGTCGTACACCTTGTCATGCTCGCGGCCGCGCAGCCGGCGATAGATTATCGTGTTCTCATCCGCCGAAAGCGCGAGCGACGACATCCGGTCCGCCCCGGTCACCAGCCACTCGATCCCCGGCGCGCCGAGCATATAGCGGCCGAGAAAGGCATAGCCGCCGCGGTCCTGGATGAAGACCAGGCTCT
>JAQGLD010000065.1 GCA_028293055.1 Alphaproteobacteria bacterium | reverse complement strand
ACCCAACTGGTCAGCGGCGGCGCCGACATCTCGAAGAAGCCGATCTGGATCGAGGGCCCCCATATCCTGAGGAAGGGGGATTTCTATTATCTGATCTGTGCCGAGGGCGGCACCTCGGAGGGTCATTCCGAGGTCGTCTTCCGCAGCCGCGCGATCAAGGGCCCCTACACGCCCTTCTCCGGCAATCCGATCCTCACCCAGCGCGACCTGGCCGGCGACCGTCCCTTCCCGGTCACTTCGGCCGGGCACGCCCAGCTGGTCGACACTCCGGACGGGCGCTGGTGGACGACCTTCCTCGCCGTCCGTCCCTATCGCGGCGACTATTACAATACCGGCCGTGAGACGTTCCTGCTGCCGGTCGAGTGGAAGGATGGCTGGCCGCGAGTCACCACACCGGGGCAGGCCATTCCCTACACGCATGCGGTGCCAGGACTTGCCAAGGGCGCGGCGCCGCCGGTGCCGACCAGCGGGCCGTTCACTCTGCGCGACGAATTCGACCGGACTACCCTGCCGCCTTACTGGATGATGATGCGCAACCCGCACGAGCGCTGGTACGGGATCGAGGGCGGATCGCTGCGGCTCCAGGCACGCCCGGTCGGACTCGGTGACAATGCCAATCCCTCCTTCCTGGCCCGCCGCCAGCAGCATATCGACGCGACCGCATCGACCGCGATGCGCTTCGAGCCGAGCGCCGACGGCGACGAAGCCGGCCTGGTCGCTCTCCAGAACGACCAGCATTGGTTCTTTCTCGGGAGCGTACGGCGCAACGGCCGGACCGCGATCGAGCTTCGCCGCCGCGTCGGCAATGCCGAGACCATCGTCGCCAGCGCTCCGGTCGCGGTCGGGCCGGGAGCTCCGCTCCGCCTGAAGATCGTGGCGCGGGGCGCCGACTATGATTTCTACTACGCGGTTCACGGCGCCTGGCAGACGCTGAAGCTGAAAGAGGACGGCACCATCCTCAGCACCAAGACCGCCGGCGGCTTCGTCGGTTCGATGTTCGGTCTCTACGCCCATTCCGCCGCCGCCAAGCCTTGACCGTGCAAGGAAGATCGATGCCGAAATCCCTTCGTCCCTGGCTGGCGGCGATCCCCCTGCTGTGCGTCGCCACGGGCGAGCCCAATCCGGTCCATCTCAACCAGATCGGCTTCCTGCCCGAAGCCGCGAAGCGAGCGATGGTCGCCGATCCGTCACTGGCGCCGCTGCCGTGGCGGCTGCGCGACGCCAGTGGCGGCGAGGTAGCGCACGGCCTGACCGAGGTTTTCGGCGACGATTCCGCTTCGGGAGAGCATGTCCACCGCATCGACCTTGGCGCTTATTCGAAGCCGGGGAGCGGGTACCGGCTGATCGTCGGAGACAAACAGAGCCGGCCGTTCGCAATCGACGCCGGCGCCTATGACCGGCTTCAGTACAGCGCGCTCAATTATTTCTACCAGACCCGGGCCGGAATCGCGATCGAGGCGGCCTTTGCCGGCGGGCCGATCTGGGCCCGGCCGGCTGGCCACAGGCCGGAGAAGGCGACATGCGTTTCGGGCAAGGATTCGCTCGGCAACGACTGGCCCGGCTGCCCCTATATCCTCGATGTGACCGGCGGTTGGTACGATGCCGGCGACCAGGGCAAATATGTCGTCAATGGCGGCATCGCCTTGTGGACCCTGCTGGACCTTTACGAGCGGCAAGTCGCGCTCGACCGCCCCTCCCCCTTCGCCGACGGCAAGGCCGCGCTTCCCGAGGCCGGCAACGGAATCAACGACCTGCTCGACGAAGCGCGGTGGGAGATGAATTTCTTCCTCGAGATGCAGGTCCCCGAGGGCACCCGGCTCCGCATGCCGGCCGGGGTCAAGCGCGATGCACCGGGCCTCGTCTTCAACGAGGTCGACGCTTCGGGCATGGCCCATCACAAGGTCGCCGACGAGCATTGGACCGGGCTGCCGACTCCGCCGCAGCTCGATCGCGAGACCCGCTATCTGTTCCCGCCGAGCACCGCGGCGACGCTGAACCTCGCCGCCACCGCGGCGCAATGCGCCCGGATCTGGCGGAGCATCGATCCGCCCTTCGCCGCGCGCTGCCTGGGTGCGGCCGAGCGAGCGTGGACGGCTGCGAAGCGCAACCCGGAAATCTATGCGATCGCCGAATTCAATGGCAGCGGCGGCTATGGCGATGGAGACCTGTCCGACGAATTTTACTGGGCGGCGGCCGAGCTGTACGCGACGACCGGCAGAGACGAGTACGAGCAGGCGTTGCGAGCCTCGCCTCATTTTGCCGCGAGCCCGATCGGCGAGCCTGGCTGGCCCCATGTCGCTGCGCTTGGCAGCCTGACCCTGCTGACCGTGCGGAACCGGCTGCCTCCGTCCGACAAGGCGAGGCTGAAGGCGGGCCTGATCGCAGCCGCCGATGCCTGGCTCGCCGACGAATCGAGGAACGGCTATGCAGTGCCATACGCACCGGCCAACGGTTATCCGTGGGGCTCGAATGCCTCGATCCTCAACCGCGCCATTCTCCTCGCCCGCGCCTTCGACCTGACCGGCAAGCCGGCCTTTCGCGACGGCGTGGTCGATGCGATGGACTATATACTCGGCCGCAACCCGCTCGATCGCAGCTTCGTCAGCGGCTATGGCGCGCGGCCGATGGAGCATCCCCATCATCGCTTCTGGGCGCACCAGCTCGACCCGAAGCTGCCGCCGCCGCCTCCAGGCGTGCTGTCGGGCGGGCCCAACTCGACCTCGCTTGGCGCGGATCCGATCGGACGCGGGATGAAGGGCAAATGCGCGCCGCAAATGTGCTGGGCCGATCACCCCTTCGCGTTCAGCCTCAACGAGGTTGCGATCAACTGGAACGCGCCCTTGCTCTGGGTCTCGACCTGGCTGGCGGAGCGGCGTTAGACGCGAACTGGCCCCCTACCGGGCGTCCCGCTCGAAGATCTGCGAGAGATCGTCGACCCAGGGTCCACCTTTCTCCGACATCTTGCCCTTGCTGATCAGCCTGTCACCGCCCGGCTCCGCGCTGATCGTCAGCGATTGGGAGAGTTCGGGATTGTCGCGGCGCCAGGTTACGGTGCGATCACCGGGAGCCACCTCTAACAGGCGGGAAATGCCGCGCTCGTCAAAATAGGTCATCGCGAATGTGCCCGCGACATCGTCGCTGCCGATGATAGCCACCCCGTCGGGGAATTGCGGCGCGTCGACTTCGGACCGCATGATCAGGAAAGCCCCGCCTTCGTGCCAGGCAAAGGCGGTTCGTCCGTGCAGAATCTTGCCCGGCAGCAGCGGATGCGATCCGGATGTCCGCCATTCGCCAATCAGGAATTCGAGCGGCTGCAACGCCGGATTGGCGATCAGCGCCTTCGTGCCGATGGTCGTTTTCTGGTCCATTGCGAGCAAACCGAAATCCGGCGAGGCTGGTTCCAGCGCGCTGCGCGTTCCACGGTGCGGCTGCCACAGGGTCTGTACAGGGGCTGCTTTTATGGCATGCCCTACGCGATGATGTTCCTGGAGAAGCTCAGGGAGAGAATCCGACGGGGCGAGATCGACTGCACGATCCGAATCTGGAAGACGGCCCGAGTCCGCATCGGGGGCCGCTACAGCCTGCCGCCCGGCCATGTCGTGGTCGATTCGATCATGCCGATCGACCTTCGCGACATCACCGGCGACATGGCGCGCCGATCCGGGTTCGACGGCGTGGTGGATCTGCTCAAGGTGGCGCAGCACGGCAGCGGCAGGAACGTCTATTTCATCACCTTCCACTATGTGGAGGCATGAGGGGGCTCAATCCCGTGCGTAGCGCGCTTCGAAGTCGCGATCGGACATTATCAGCAACCGCAAGATGTCGATCAAGGCCCATGGCACCGAGATGAGCAGGCCGACCACCGTGCAGGTCAGTACCAGCATCACGATACCAGTGCCGATCCTGCCCAGATAGAAACGGTGGATCCCGAGCGGACCGGCGAGAAAGGCGAGCAGCGCGGCGAGATATTTGTTGCGGTCGCTCCGATCGAGAGCCGGAGCAGAGGACGTGGTCGCCGATGCCGTGCCCGGCACCGGGAAGATACTCAGCGCCCGATTCTGCTCGATCTCGAAGTCGACGATCATGCCGATGGCCGGATCGCCGCGATGGGCCCAGTCGGTGGGGCGGAAGCTGTACCGGCAGCCGTCGTCGCCCGCGACCATTCCGTCGCCGGTTCGTCTGTCCACACCAAGCACTTGTCCGCGCATAATTCTCCGCCCTGAACGGCGGCCATCATGCCGAGCGAGATCGCATTTGCAATGCCCGCCCAGGCGCCCGGCCGATTTTTCGCCACCCGCATAGCGACAAGGGGGCGGCGAGCAAGCCGCCCCCGCGGATCCCCTGGCGGCTCAGCCCGCCGCCTTGGCTATGCCCGACGAAGGCCGCGCGCGCGGCCGGTGGGATTTCCCCCGGCTGCCTGCGCCACTGCCGCCGGTTCGTGCCAGCGGCGATTGGGCCCCGTCTTCGCCGGCGCTGGCGAAATCGAAAACTCGCACGCTTTCCTCCCTCGACGGCAGCGCGAGCACCTCGGGATGGGAGAGCGCGGTACAGGCGTCGCGATAGCCGGCGCGCCAATGATCCTCCATCGATCGCCGCGAGAAATCGAAATCCTTCGACTGGCGCTCGTAAGTGGGCGAGCGGTAGATGAGCTGGACGATGTTGTAGAGCGCAGGATCTACCGCAGCCGCCATCTCCCGGCCCGCCCGACTCCTCTTCAGTGCCTCGGGCAGCTTGGCGTAGAGCAGGCTGAAGGCGCCG
>JAQGLD010000147.1 GCA_028293055.1 Alphaproteobacteria bacterium | reverse complement strand
GCAACCGATCCTCGTCGCACTGGATGCCGCCCGCGGCAGCGGCGAAGGCGATACCCGGATCGACGGAGACCGTCTCGATCCCGCGTTTGCGCAGGCGGGCCGAAAGATAGGAATCGGCGCAGCCGAGATCGAGCGCCTTGCGGAAGTCGCGTTTCACCAGATCGAGGCGCTCGAGCAGATCGTCGGCGGCAAGGCGATGGAGATAATCGGCGTCTCCGAACCGCGCGGCGGCGCGGTCCCGCCGCAATCGCCGCAGCCGTCGATCGAAGGGGCCGTCTGCGCTCATCGCGGCCCTCTACCCGCGGCATGCAGCGCCTCGCAACCGCAGATCAGAAGAAGAGCTTGCGGAACGTCACGCGGACCGAGCGGCCGAGCGGATCGAGATAGCCGGACTGGAAGCTCAACGGAGTCGTCCCGGTTCCGTCGCGGACGTCGACTCGCGAATTGAACAGATTGTCGACCGACAACGTGACTCGGGCTCCGCGGAAGAAGGGGTGCTTGGCAAGCGAGGGCTGAAGCCCGAGATCGGCGAACAGCCTGAGATTGGCCGTCGTCAGCGACGAGAAGCGAAGGTCCCCGGCGGTTGCTCCGGCGTTGCCGCCATTGACCCGGGTCGCGCTTTGCCAATTGGCGGTCATTCGGGCGCCGAATCCGTTCTTGAACAGGCCGGCCTGGGCCTCGATCTCGTGCCGCGGGGTTCCGCCGCTGCTGCCCGCCGCCGAGCCGTTGAGGAAATCGAGCTTCGGAACCCCGGGGCGGATCAGCACCTCGTCGCGGAAATGCCAGGTGTGATAGACGGCGAACTGGACGCGAGCCTGACGCGCTCCGGCAAAGAAGGCGCCCCCACGGCCGCCGCCGCCGCCGCGTCCGCCAAATCCGCCTCCGCCCCCACCTGGGCCGCGCCCGAAGAAGCCGCCGCCCGGCGCAGGCGGTTGACCCTGGCCTGGCAGGCCAGTCCTGCCCGGCTGCCCCTGGGCGGGGGCCCCCGCCTGGCCCTGCGCCTGATCCTGGCTATTGCGCAACTGCATCGGCGCCGATCCCTGGCCGCCTTCGCCGCCTTGCCTGCGCCGGAATCCCCCGCCGGGCGGCGGCTCCGGGGCGCGTCCGAGCGGGGTGCTGAAATTGATTCCCCAGCGCAGCTGTTCACGGTCCGACTGCTCGAAATTGACCGGGCGGGCGTCGATTCGAAGCAGCCGGCCATCCGCGTCGCGGGTGAACCGGTCGGGGAAGGCGGCTTCGATCTCGGCGGTCGCGGTCGGAAAGGAGGCGATCGGATTGCGGATCAGGTTACGGGTATAATTGGCGTTGAGCGTAAGGTCCTTGTTGGTGAACGGGCGCAGGTTGATCCCGAGCTTGGTTACCCGCCTATTGTCGGAGCGAAGCGCAGGGTTGCCGCCGTCGATCCGGCTGATGTCCACGGTCTCGCCGCGAACGAAATCGAACACCCTGACGAGCGGCGTCAGCACCGTAGGATTGCCGAGCTGCTGGGTGGTCGGGGCACCTTGCTCGTGGGTTACCGAGCCGATGATGCTGAGCGGCGGAATCGGCCGCCAGTTGAAGCCGTACCCGATCGTGGTGAGCGTTCCGAAATCCGACAGCTGATCGACCGCGATGTTGAAATTGGCCGACAGGTCGCCGACCGCGGAGAGGAAGCCGGTGCGCCGGCTGGTGATCGGTACGTCGAAATTGGCCTGGCCATTGGCCTGGCTGCGCGAAAGGTGACGCGACTGGCCGATCCCGGACCGGAACGAGTCGCTGTCGAAGCTGCTGATCTGGCCGCCCATTTTCAGGGTCGCCGAGACCTTGCCGCCGGGCAGGGTGAAGAGCGGCCCGTTTGCCACCGCCTCGACGACTCCGCTCTGGGTGGTCGAGGTTGCCCTGTCATCGGCGCGGGCGATGATCAGCCCGCCGGGAATCGCGCCGAACGGGTTGAGCGTCGGATCGTTGGCGTTGAGCGCGGCCTGGATTCCGCTCGGATCGAGCCCCAGTCCGGTAAGGCTCTGGTTGCTGCTGCGATCGTAGCTGGCCGTGACCGACCAGCGCCAGGGCAGGATGTCGCCGTTGAGCGCGAGGCCGAGATGGCTCGTCTGGGTGTTCGAATCGCGGGCGAGGGGATTGGGAGTCGCGACGTAGCGGTAGAGGTTCACATCGGTCGAGAAGGGCGAATAGGGATTGGTTCGCGGAACCAGCAGGCTGAGCGTCGGCAGGCCCTGAGCGCCCTGGGTGGCCGCGATCTCGTAGGTCGCGTTCAGCGTCGCCGAGACATTGCCGAAGATGGTCCGGTTGAGCGTACCGTTGAAGTTGAGGTCGGTGCTGCGCGGGAGGAGGGTGCGGTAGCGGCCGAGATCGGTGAAATTTGCGTTATTGGCGCCGCCTGCGAAGGATCCGAGGGTCGGCCGTCCGGAGGCCGCGGACTGCGGCACTCCCGCGACGGCGACCGGGGTACCGACCAGCGCGCTCAGCCCCGGATCGATCTCGCTCGCGACTCCAGCGGGCCCGACATTTCCGGCAAGGTCGAACGGCGAGGAGGGCGCCGACTGGAGTATGTCGCGGTCGCTCTCGAACAGGGCGTCCTGCTGCTGATATTTGGCGTCGAAATTCCAGCGGCCCTTCTGGTCGATTCGAAGCAGGTTGATGTCGCCCGAATAATTGGAGCGGCCGCCCTCGGTGGCGGTGCCGTAACCGACCTCGGTGGTCAGCGCCCGGAAGCGGCGGCGCAGGACGAAATTGACCACCTTGGAATCGGCGCGATAGCCATATTTCAGCGCGACTTCCTCGGGCAGGATGTCGACCCGCTCGATCGCTTCGGGCGGAATGTCGCGTATCTCCTGGAATCCGGAGATTCGCCGGCCGTTGAGCAGGATGACCGGCCGCTCGCCGCCGCGGCCGCGGCCGCTCTGGGTCTGCGGGGCAAGCGCGTCGAGCAGCTCCGACAGGCTGCCAACGCCATAAGAGCGGATCTCACGGGCGCTGACCTGGACCTCGGGCTGGATGTCTCCGACCACCGATCCTCGCGGGCGCTGGCCGGTGACGACGATCGCTTCCTCCTCGGAATTGTCCTCGCCGTCGGGCGCTGCATCGGACGGCGCCGCGGCGCGCGTGCCGGCTTTGCCCGGAACGGGCGCCGGGCTCGCCGTATCGGTGGCGGCCGATGGCGTGGCCGCCGCCGCGGCGGGGGGCGCGAGCGTTGCAGGTGGGGCGGGAGCGGGCTGCGCGACCTGCGCATGGAGGGGTGCGAGCGCAGTGCCGGCGAGCAATGACGCGAACAAAGAGGACACTTGTTTCAAGGCGGACTTCAACCTTCCAATGTGGGACGATCGGCGGCGGCGACCGCTGCCCGAGGGGTGCTGAACTCAATCTGTATAAGAAATATCCCACACGGCGCGCGGCGACGGCGATTCTCCTTCCGCATCTCGCGATCGGCCGCGGCGATTGGCCTTGAGGGGGTCCGGCGACTGCTCTAGGTTCGCCCTTCGTTCCTGTTGGAAGACTGCCCGATGAACCCGATGATCGCCCTTCTCGTCCTAATCGCAGTGATCGCGGGAGTCGGCCTTGGCTGGTTGCTCGGAAGCCGTCCGCTGGCGGCGCTTCGAAAGGACAGGGACGAGCGCCTCGATGAGCTTCGAGTTGCGTTCGCCGACCTTGCGGTCGCGAGGGAGCGCGCCCAGCAGGTCCCCGATCTCCAGGCGAAGCTCGACGAGATCCGCCGCGACTGCTCCTCGGCACAGCAGGAATGCGCGCGTTTGTCCTCTTCCCAAGAAGAACGAGACCGCGCGTTCGAGGCGCGGATCACTGAACTGCGCGAGGCGCGCGAGGCGCTCTCCGCCCAGTTCAGCGAGATTGGCGGCAAGCTGCTCGGCGACGCCCAGAAGCATTTCCTCGAGCGCGCCGATGCCCGTTTCCTGCAGGCGAACGAGAAGACCGAGGCCCAGCTCAAATCCCTGCTCCAGCCGGTCGAGGCGACCCTCAAGCGCTATGAGGAGGGGCTCAGCAAGGTGGAGAAGGACAGGGTCGATTCCTATGCCGGGCTGCGCGAGGCGGTGACACTCCTCCATGCCGGCCACAGCCAGGTGCGCGACGAAACCGCCAAGCTGGTCAACGCCCTGCGCTCGAGCCCGAAGGCGCGCGGCCGGTGGGGCGAGCAGAGTCTCAAGAATGTGCTCGAGCAGGCGGGGCTATCCACCTATGCCGACTTCCAGACCGAGGTCTCGGTCGAAACCGGCGACGGGCGCCTGCGCCCGGATGTGATCGTTCGCCTGCCGGGCGGCCGCAAGCTGATCATCGACGCCAAATGCTCGCTCAACGCCTTCCTCGACGCCTCCCAGGAGGACAATGAGGTCGCAAGGCTCGCGCACCTCAAGGCGCATGCCCAGTCGATCCGCACCCACGCCCAGCAGCTTGGCAGCAAGAATTACTGGCAGCAGTTCGGCGACGCCGCCGATTATGTGGTGATGTACATACCCGGCGAGCATTTCCTCAACGCGGCGCTCGAGCAGGATGACGGGCTCTGGGAATGGGCGTTCGAGCGCCGGGTGCTGCTCGCCACCCCGACCAACCTGGTCGCGATCGCCCGCACCGTCGCCAGCGTCTGGCGGCAGGAGAAGCTGGCCGAGGAAGCCGCCGAGATTGCCCGGCTGGGCAAGGAGCTGCACGCGCGGCTCGCGACGATGGGCGGACATGTCGTCAAGCTCGGCCGCAATCTCGAGCTTGCCACCGGCGCCTATAACAGCTTCGTCGGCAGCCTCGAGAGCCAGGTGATGACCCAGGCCAAGCGCTTCGAGACGCTCGAAGTGTCGGCGGGGGGGAAGGAGATCGACCCGCTGCCGGTGATCGACACGATGCCGCGGCAGCTTGCCAAGCTGAATGCCGCGGAAGCCGCGGAAGCGGCGGAGTAAACACGCGCCGTCCCGACGAAGGCCGGGATCTCGTCGTCATTGGCCGCAGCGCCTTTTCCGGGCCGAGATCCCGGCATGCGCCGGAATGACGATTAATATGCAAGCGGGTCGGCTATTCGCGTCGCCACTGGTTGATCACCTCATAGGACATCACCGCAGTCGCTACCGCCGCGTTGAGGCTGTCCGCCTTGCCGAGCATCGGCATCTTGACCAGCAGGTCGCATTCCGCCTCAGAAGCGGGCGGAAGGCCCTGGGCCTCGTTGCCGACCAGGATGAAGGCCGGCTTCGCATAACGCGGTTCCTGATAGTCTAGCCGGGCCTGGAGGCTGGTGCCGATCAGCTGGCCCTCGCCCGAGCGAAGCCAGGGGACGAACTCCGCCCAGGACGCCATCGCGATGCGCTGGGTGAAGAGCGCGCCCATCGTCGCACGCACCGCCTCGACCGAGAAGGGATCGACGCAATCGTCGACCAGGATCAGGCCGCCGGCGCCGACCGCGTCGCCGGTGCGCAGGATCGTTCCGAGATTGCCCGGGTCGCGCAGCGCCTGGGCAACGATCCAGAGAGGGGCCGAGCCGC
>JAQGLD010000059.1 GCA_028293055.1 Alphaproteobacteria bacterium | reverse complement strand
GGATCCTTCTTGCGCCCGAGCCCGATGGACCTTGCAAGATCGCCGCGCTGCCTGGAATAATCGGGAGAGACCATCGGATAGGATCGGGGCAGTCCGAATTCGGCTCGATACTGATCCGGCGTCAGGTCATGGGCAGTCATCAGATGGCGCTTGAGCGTCTTTTGCCTGTTTCCGCACATCATGCAGATCAGATAGTCCGGCTTCACCGAAGCGCGAGCCGTGACCACAGGCGTCTTCGCCTCCGGCTCCGCCGCGACCGCTGGGGCATTGAGCTGCGCGAGCGCGCTGTGCACGCCTTTTACAAGCCCCGCGACGTCGGAGAGCGAAACCGTGTTGTTGGAAACGTGCGCGGAGACAATATCCGCGGTCAGTTCGATCAAGGCTTGGTCGTCGGCCATCAAGTCACTCGCTCTTGTTGTGCGAAGGGAATGCGTCCCCCTAGGGCATCGGCCGCGCAAAGCAAGGCTGCAGGCCGCTAAGCCATTGCAACTGCACAATCCATTGTCGATGCGATACGGCCAGGCGGCCTGGTCGGCCAGGGGCAGTCCACCAGTCTCGGCGCTGCTGTGTCGAAGGCATGTCTAGGGCGCACCGTGCCGCTTCGGGACAGGCCGTCAGCGAGCGTTGACCCTCGCCTTGGCCGGGCGCCATCGTTGCGGATGCATCGCTATCGCTTCGAAGGCCGCCCGTAAGATGAGCTCGAGACATTATGGACTGGACTGGCTTCGCATCGGAGCGTTCAGCCTGTTGCTCCTCCAGCATACGGCCATGCTGTTCGTTCCCGGGACCTGGCTTATCAAGGTCCCTCACCCGGTCGAAGCGCTGGTCTGGCCGATGCTGGTCGTCCAGCCATGGCGCATGCCTCTCCTCTTCGTCGTATCCGGCTACGCCACGCTGCGGCTCATCGAGCGTAGCCCGGATCTCGGCGCGTTCATGGTGACCCGATCCGTTCGGCTGCTGCTTCCACTCCTGTTTGGAGTAGCCTTGATCACGCCTCCGCAACTCTGGGTCGCGATGGTCGAGCTCCAGGGCTACCGGCACGATCTGGCATATTTCTGGGTGCACGACTGGTTTCGGTTCACCAGGATCGGCAAATTCGATCTCCCGAGCCTCGGGCATCTGTGGTTTCTCACCTATCTGTGGACCTACACTGCGGCGATGACCGCAGTGCTGGTGCTTGGCGGCGCGGGGCTCGGCAAAAGGCTCGCTGCGTTTGTCTCATTCCTGCAGGGCGGCTCGAGGCTGCTGTGGTTGCCGCTGGTCATTCTCCTGCCGCTCCGGCTGTCGCTTCTCTTCACGGTTCCGGAGGAAAGCGGGCTGCTTCACGACTGGGTGAGCGACGTCAATTTCGTCCCGCCGTTCCTTCTGGGATTCCTTCTGGCCGGACATCCAGGGCTCTGGCGCACCATTCGCTCGGTCGCTGCGCCGGCGGCGATCGCCGCCGCAATTGCAGCGTGTGCGCTCCTCTTCATCGAGTATCGATTCCCGCAGGGCCATACCCATCTCGTCCAGGCCGCCGACCGCGCCTGCCAGTTCGTGCTGGCCTGGAGCATGATCCTGCTGCTCCTCGCGGCCGCGGACCTGTATGGCAATCGGGACCACCCGCTGCGCGGCAGGCTCAACGACGCGGTCTTTCCCCTTTATATCGCGCATCAGACGGTCCTCGTACTCGCCGCATGGTGGCTCATTCGACAATCGCCAGGCTATTGGGCGCTCGGCGGAGGCGTGCTTCTGGTCACCTGTGCCGGATCCTGGCTGTTTTACGAAATTGCCCGCAGGTCGGGAATGCTCAGGCCATTCCTGGGCCTCGCCCCGCGAATTGCCCGACCGGCAGGTCGCAAGGCAGGCGGCTACCCCGGAGCCGCCCTGGAACCGAAAGCCAACATTGCCGCGCGATATCGCGCCTGGATCGCCCGCGATCCTTCGCGAACCTAGAGCTGACCGTCGCGCCTTCGGAAACCGATACGGTCCCCGTCGCGCACGAAGCGCGACGCCCTACTCTTCTGCCACAAGTCCCGCAGCGCTTGTTTGCGGCACTCGGGATTATGATTGACGCGCCAAGCGACCAGCCGGCGCATTTGCTCGTTGGCAAAGATCATGTCGCGCGCGTGGTCGATAGAAACGCCGCACTCTTCGCGCGTGCGCTTCACGAGCTGGATGAAGTCTGGGTTCGGCAAGTCTACTCCCGTCTCCCACCCGCCTACAACACGCCAATCGCGGCCAGATACAAGGCGCGTTCGGCCCCTACCGGCTGCACTCGCCTGTGACATCGACCAGGACCTAGTTCGCGCCAATCGGCTTCGCGTTGCTGTAGTGACCCGAAGACGTGATTCGGCGCCGTACAGTTTGATGAGCCGCGCATATCCGCGTCGCCGCCGACCCGCCTTCGACGGCGTCCAGATCGGGAGTAGATCCGCGACGCGCCTTGGACCCAATCGTCCTAACATGAGTTAACCCGCTCGGTACGCGTACGAAAGGATCTAGATGAAGCTTGGTGTTCGGCTTCGATCGATTGCGTTGTTGGAGCAGCTCGGCCCCGGCCTGGTCACGGGGGCCGCCGACGACGATCCCAGCGGTATCGCGACCTATTCGCAAGCCGGCGCGCAATTTGGCTACGGCCTGCTTTGGACGATGGTCCTGACCTACCCCCTGATGACGGCGGTGCAGCTCGTCAGTGCCCATATCGGCCGAGTCACCGGCTGCGGCCTCGCGCGCAACATGGCCAAGGTTCTGCCGCGCTGGCTGGTGCTGTCGCTCGTCGCTCTCCTGTTCGCCGCGAACACGATCAACATCGGCGCCGATCTCGCCGCGATGGGCGATGCTGTCGAGCTCTCAACGGGCGTGAGCGCCCACGTCCTGACCTTCGCTTTCGCGATCGTGTCGCTCTTGCTGCAGCTGTTCGTAGCCTATCCGCGCTATGCCCGATTCCTCAAATGGCTGACCCTTGGCCTGCTCTCCTATGTCGCCGTGCTCCTCGTCATCCGCGTCGATTGGGCCGGCGTCGGGCTGGGGCTGATCTGGCCGCGCCTGGGCGGCTCGGCCGCGGTCACTACCCTCGTCGCGATCTTCGGCACCACGATAAGCCCCTATCTCTTCTTCTGGCAAAGCGCTCAGGAGGTGGAGGAGGTCGCCGAGAACCCCGATGCCGAACCCCTCAAGAAGGCGCCCTGGCAGGCGCGACGCGAGCTGCGTCGAATCCGCCTCGACACGGTGATCGGAATGGCGGTTTCCAACATCGTGGCGATCGCCATCATCATCGCCACCGCAGCCACCCTCCATGCCGGCGGCAAAACCAGCATCGAGACCGCCGGCGACGCGGCGCGCGCGCTCGAACCCGCGGCGGGCCGGTTCGCGTTCATCCTGTTCACCGTGGGCATCGTCGGAACGGGGCTCCTCGCCGTCCCTGTCCTGGCCGGATCCGCGGCTTATGCGGTGGGCGAATCGAACGGCTGGAAATGCGGGCTCGAGCACAAGCCATGGGAGGCGGTCGGCTTCTACACGGTGATCGGTTGCGCGACGCTGATCGGTATCGCCATCGACTGGTCTCCGCTCGATCCGATCAAGGCGCTGTTCTGGAGCGCCGTCATCAATGGCATCGCCGCCGTGCCGATCATGGCCGCGATGATGGTGGTGGTCACCCGCCGCAAGCTGATGGGAAAGTTTGTCGCCTCGACGGGACTGCGGTTCCTCGGGTGGACGGCGACGGCGATCATGGGCGCGGCTGCCTTCGCGATGTTCCTGGTCTGATGCGCAGGCTCCTGTCGCGGAGCCTCGCGTTCGCCTTGGTGGCGAGCGTGTTCGTTGCTGTTGCAGCCTTACGCTGGCGATATGCTGCTCCAATCAAGGGCGATTATGTCTTTTGCAAACACGGCGAACTAAACGCAGGTTAGGGCATTCCTTCCTCCAGATGCGTAGGATGCCGAATGCGCTACTTCTTCAATCTGGCCGGGGCCGTTCACGACCCCGATAATGCGGGCCTTGAACTAGCCGATATGGGCTCGGCACGCCTGATGGCGGCGCAGCACGCTGGTGAGCTGTTACGAGACCGCCCAGGCCTTGTCTGGCAGGGTGAGGAGCTTCGTGTCGAGGTGACTGACTGCGACCGGCTCGTCATGTTCACCGTGATCGTCTTGGGTGTGGACGCCCCGGCATCGCTGGGAAAGAAGTAGCCCTTACTCCGGCTCCTCCGGTGAGGGCTTCTGCTTCGCCAGCGATTTAGCCGCTCGTCGCAACGCGCCTCGTCCTCGTCGCAGCCTGTCTCGCGAGCGGCTTCGCGGCTTACGACAGTATAGGTGCTCGGTGGAGTCGGTGGTCGC
>JAQGLD010000048.1 GCA_028293055.1 Alphaproteobacteria bacterium | reverse complement strand
GTCAGTCGGTACCGACTGACGACCCGGAAAATGCGGCACCTCAACATCCTAGAGCCCCAACTTTGATGCAGTCAAAGTTGGTCGCGCTCTAGCCGTGCGTTCACGCGGTTGCCAGTGGCGGGTCGTCGATAGGGCGATCGCCCGCCACTCCCGCCGATCGACAGGTCTCAGAAAGCCGCGCTTCGCCCGTAGCGTGCTCTCGTCGAAGCCACCGCGCGCCTTGCCTCCGCGATCGCGCGTTCTTCGGTGGCGAAGAGCAGATAGTCCATCACCTGGCTGAGATGCGCGCGCATCGCCTCTCGCGCCGCGGCCGGGTCGCGCCGCCTGAGGGCTTCGGCGATCAGCCGATGCTCGTCGACCACTGGCCTGACATCGGCATCGCGTGCCTTTTCGTGCAGCAGGGCGCATTCCGGCGAATTGGAGCGCATCTCCCAAAGGCGCTCGACGGAATCCGCGATCACGGCGTTGCGGGTCGCGCCGGCGATCAGCCGGTGGAAGGCATGATCGGCGACCACGCTCATTTCCGGCAGCAAATTCTCCTCGGCGATCTGTTCGACGAGCCGGTCCAGCGCATCGAGCTCCTCGTCGCTGATGTGGGAGGCCGCGAGCGCCGCTGCCTCCCCTTCGATCAGCATGCGCGCCTCGGTCAGCTCGAAGGCGGTGGCGTGAAAGCCGGGGCGATCGCCGCTGCCGGGCAGTCGCTTCACATAGGCGCCCGAACCGATCCTGACCTCGACCAATCCCTGCACTTCGAGCGAAATCATCGCCTCGCGGACGGCGGGTCGGCTTACCTCATGCTCGGCGGCGAGCTCGCGCTCCGCGGGCAGGCGGTCGCCGACCTTGTACTTGCCGGCGGCGAGGTCGTCGAACACCTGCCGTGCCAGCCTTTGATAGAGCCGGTCGGGCGCGGCATCTTCGCGCGGCCGCCGCGCTTCGGAATCCCGTTTACCGCCCGTCGCCATGGAAAGCCCCTTCAAATCGGTATTACCAATCCTGTTGAAATTGGCAATCCACATGTTACTATCGCAACAACTTCGGACTATCGGAAGATCCATGAAAATCATTTCAGCGCGAGTCATAGTTACCTGCCCCGGCCGCAATTTCGTCACCCTCAAGATCGAAACCGACCAGGGCGTCTACGGCATCGGCGACGCGACGCTGAACGGCCGTGAGCTGGCCGTCGTCTCCTATCTCGAGGACCACGTCGTCCCGACCCTGATCGGCAAGGATCCGAGGCGGATCGAGGATATCTGGCAATATCTGTACAGGGGCGCCTATTGGCGGCGCGGGCCAGTGACGATGCGGGCGATCGCAGCGGTCGACGTCGCCTTGTGGGACATCAAGGCGAAGATGGCCGGAATGCCGCTCTACGACCTGCTCGGCGGCAGGAGCCGCGACGGCGTGATGGTCTATGGCCATGCCAATGGCGCGGATCTCGGGCAGACCGTCGACGCCGTCGGCCGCTATATCGACATGGGCTACAAGGCGATCCGCGCCCAGTCCGGCGTTCCGGGTATCGCCATGGCCTATGGCGTCGGCCGCGGCACCCTCCATTACGAGCCCGCCGATGCCGAGCTTCCGACCGAGACGGTGTGGGACACGACCAAATATCTCAACTTCGTGCCGAAGCTGTTCGAAAAATTGCGCGATGCCTATGGCTTCGACCACCATCTTCTCCATGACGGCCATCACCGGCTGACCCCGATCGAGGCCGGCAGGCTCGGCAAGGCGCTCGAGCCCTACAGCCTGTTCTGGCTCGAGGACATCACCCCGGCCGAAAATCAGGAATCCTTCAAGCTCGTCCGCCAGCACACGACGACGCCGCTCGCCGTGGGCGAGATATTCAACACGATCTGGGACGCCAAGGACCTGATCCAGAACCAGCTGATCGACTATATCCGCATGACCATCGTCGGATCGGGCGGACTCACTCATCTGCGCCGCGTTGCCGATTTCGCAAGCCTCTACCAGGTCCGCACCGGCTGCCACGGCGCGACCGATCTGTCGCCGGTGACGATGGGCACCGCGCTCCATTTCGACACCTGGGTCCCCAATTTCGGAATCCAGGAATATATGCGCCACACCGAAGAGACCGACGCGGTCTTTCCGCACGATTATCGCTTCGAGGACGGCTTCCTTCATGTCGGCGAGACGCCCGGCCACGGCGTCGACATCGACGAGTCGCTTGCCGCCAGATATCCCTACAAGCCGGCCTATCTGCCGGTCGCCCGGCTCGAGGACGGCTCGATGTGGAACTGGTGATTTCGTAAACCAGGTCGGCCCCGGCCTTGGCGCGCGGCGCTGCCCGCCCGCAAGCAGCTTCGATCGCTTTCGGCGCACAAGGGATTGGACCGCCGCCGACCGTACATTCAGTCGGGAAATGACGGAATCGCTGGTCGCGTTCGCCCGCTCCGGCAATCCGAACACGGCAAGTCTGAAATGGCCGCGCTTCTCCACGGCAAACCCGATGCTGCTAGAATTCGATACGACAGCGCATGTCTCGCCGTGGCCCGATCACCGCAAGTTCGATTTCTTTCGAGCCGAGAGCAAGTCGGCGGCGGCAGGCGGCGCGGTTCGGGATTAGGCGAATGCGGCCCGTCCAAAGCTCCGCTCACCTGCGGTAGCGTGGCCGCCCAGACGCCAGGCAAAATTGGCGCCCGCGCCAGCCGTCGCGCCGAGGCTGACGCCGGCCCCCGCGCTAAGGTCCCGCCCGGCGGGCCGCAATTCGTGCCTTATGACCCAAAGGTCGCAGGCAAGGCCGCGTTCGTGCAGCCACCCCAGAATCAGGCCGAGCGTCCGGAATGCGGTGCGATATCCTGCAGCGCCTCGATGAATGCGGCGGCGAACGGGGCGTGCAGCTTTCCCTTCACCATGCGCAGGCCCACATTGCGCAGGAATTCGACCCCTTCGATCTCGATCGCGCGGAGCACCCCGGAGGCGAGCTCGGCGTCGGCCACCTCGTGCGGAAGGATGGTCACATAGTCGGTCGTCCTGACGATCGCCTTGGTGGTCAGCAGCGAATCGCACCGGATGACATTGGTCGGCGAGCGCGCCTCGGCGGCGACGAAAAGGGCGTCGACCTGCCGCCGGAACGCCCCGCCGGCATGGGGGAGCACCCATTTGGCGTCGGCCAGCGGAGCTAGCTTGACCCGCTCCGGCAGATGGTCGTTCTCGCGGCCGACGATCAACGCGAACGGGTCGCGGCTTATCCCTTCCTCGACCATGTCGGCGGCGACCGGCTCGATGCCGGTGGTGACGATGGCGAGATCGATCCGACCGGTGCGCAGCGCCTCGTTGAGCTGAACGTCCGAGCGCTCGATGATCTGCAGCTCGAAGGCGGGGTAGAGAAGCTTCACCCGGGCGACGGCGGGCGGCACCAGGCTCGCCAGGGCGCCGGGCGTGCCGCCGATCACCAAAGGGCCGAGCACATCCTGCTTGAGCAGGGCGACCTCGCGCTCGGCCTGCTCGAGAATCGCCTCGAGCGCTTCCGCTCGGGTCCTGAGGGCGAACCCGGTGGCCGTGAGCTGGATGCCGGTGCGGGCGCGGGTGAACAGGCTGGTATGTATTCCATCCTCGAGCTGGTGGTTGGTGGCGGAGAGTGCTGGCTGGGTGATATGGATCCCGCGCGCG
>JAQGLD010000046.1 GCA_028293055.1 Alphaproteobacteria bacterium | reverse complement strand
CTTCCCCAGGCGGTCCACGACATGGAAGAGACCGCGGACGCCTCCCGGATGATGGAGCATGTCTGCCGTGCGGCCGCTCCAGCGGTGCGCGCCGAACGCATCGCGCTCGCAACCTGCCTGGACGAGGAGGGCGGCTCGTGGACGATCGGCGCGCACCAGGGGATTTCCCGCCAGGAGGTCGGCGAGTGGCTCTCCGGAAACGAGCCCCCGGCGGCCCTCGAGACGGCGTACGAGCGGACCGACTTTCTATTGCCCCTGCGTGTGCCGCTGGTGGCGCGGCCGGATGGCGAGCCGCGTGCGATCGGCTGGATGCTGATCGGCCGCCGCCCCGACGGCAGCATTCCCGACAGCGGAGCGATCGCAATGCTCGAGGAGATCGCGCCGGCGGTCGGTCACGCGCTTCTCGCCATCACCGCGCGCGAGCGGCGAATGGCGGCGCTCGCCCGATCGCTCCGGGCGGGTGGCGCGGCATGACATCCACGCCGAGCGCCGCAGCTACTCAGTTCGGACCAGCCTGTTCAGGAGATTGGCGCGCCCGGCAGGATTCGAACCTGCGGCCCCAAGCTTAGAAGGCTCGTGCTCTATCCAACTGAGCTACGGGCGCGCGTCGGCCTCCCCTAGCGTGGTTTGACTCGAAGCGGAACCGCCCGGCTACGGAGTCGACATAGCCTCGCACTCCGCCACCTCGGGCGCGGGCTGGCGGCGGGACCTCAGCGCGATGCCGAGGCCTGCCATCGCGACCACCCCGCCGGCGATGGCCAGCGGCGTCCATCGATAGCCTTCGAACAGGGTCGAGAGCAACATCGCGAGCAGGGGCACGAGCAGGCTCGAATAGGCCGCCTTGCCCGGTCCGACCGCGCGGATCACATGGTAGTAGAGGGCGAAGGCGAGAGCGGAGCCGAGCAGGCCGAGATAGAGCAGGCCGATCCAATATTCGAGGCGGCCGTCGAGCACCGGCGGCCCGGCCAGCAGCCAGGCGACGGCGCCATTGGCGATCACGCCATAGAGCATCGACCAGGCGACCATGGCGGTCACCGGCCGCATCCGCACCCGCTGCGAGCCCTGCAGGGTGTTGGCGGCCGAGGCGGCGAGAATCGCTGCGAGGGTGAACAGGATTCCGAGCAGCACGTCGTGGCTGGAGGCGCGGCTGCTGCGCAACTCCTGGACGAACAGCAAGGCGACCCCGACCGCAGCGACCGCGGATCCGGCGAGGAATCGTCCCGACGGCCGCTGGCGCAGGAACAGCCAGGCCATGGCGGAATTGGGCACGAGCAACAGCGAGAACATCACTGCGACAAGGCCCGAAGTGACATGATCCTCGGCGGCATAGACCGCGATATAGTTGATGCAGAATTGCGGGACTCCGCAGATCGCGGC
The DNA here is from genome assembly GCA_028293055.1 of Alphaproteobacteria bacterium. Classification (GTDB taxonomy): domain Bacteria; phylum Pseudomonadota; class Alphaproteobacteria; order Sphingomonadales; family Sphingomonadaceae; genus Allosphingosinicella. The sequence continues at coordinate 7,921 of JAQGLD010000046.1, read as the reverse complement.
GAGGATGTGGCCCTCGCGGCCGATCGTCAGCGGGGAGCGCGTCGCGGCGGCGTAGGCGAACATCGCGGCCGCGGCGATCGCGAAGCGATAGGTCACCGACCAGGCTGCGGGCACCGGCCCGAGCTGGCCGAGAATGACGATCCAGGTCGAGCTCCAGATCAGGGTGACGACGACGAACGGGACCAGCACCCGAAGCTGGAGGAAATTGTCGGCTACCGCCTTTGGTGCCGGGCCGGCGGGAGGCGAGGCGCCGTGGGCGGGGGAGGGTGAGCCGGCGGCCGGACCGCTCACAGCCTGGCGATGGCGGCGGCGAGCGTCGCCACCGCCGCGGGATCGGAATCCCAGCTGGTCACCAGCCGCGCCTCGCCCGGCCCCCAGTCGTAGAAATCGAACCCCTGCGCGCGCAACGCCGCAGCTTCGTCCGGGCTCACCTTGAGGAAGATCTCGTTGGCCTCGACCGGCAGGACGAGGCGGTCCCCGGCCGCTTCGGCGAGAGTCGCGGCCGCGGCGTTTGCGGCGCGGGCATTACGAAGCCAGACATCGCCTTCGAGCATCGCCAGGATCTGGGCGGCGAGAAAGCGGCCCTTCGAGAGGAGGTGGCCGGCGCGCTTGCGGCGGTACAAGGTGGCGTCACGCAGCTCGGGACGGAAGAAGATAAGGGCTTCGGCGGACATCCCGCCATTCTTGGCGAATCCGAAGCTCAAGGCGTCGACTCCGGCCTTCCAGGTGAGGTCCGCGGGCGAGCAATCGAGGCTGACCACCGCATTGGCGAAGCGGGCGCCGTCCATATGGAAACCGAGCTTGCGCTCGCGGCACAGCGCGCCGAGCGCCGAGACCTCCTGCGGGGAATAGACCAGGCCATATTCGGTGGCGTTGGTGATCGAGAGGGCGGCCGGCTGGGTCTGGTGGACATCGCTGCGCACCGTCGCCAGCAAGGCCGAGACCGTGTCCGTATCCAGCTTGGCGCCTTCGCCCTCGCCGAGCAGCAGCTTGGCTCCGTGGGTGTAGAATTCGGGGGCGCCGCATTCGTCATTCTGGATATGCGCGTCGCGATGACAGACGATGCTTCCGAACGGCGGGCACAAGGCGGCGAGCGCGAGCGAATTGGCCGCGGTCCCGGTCGCCACCCACAAAGCGGCGACCTCGGTTCCGAACAGCTCGGAAAAGGCAGCGTCGAGCCGCTTGCTCCAGCGATCCCCGTCATAAGCAGTGTCGAGGCTGTTCGCATCGGCGAGCGACTGCATGACCTCGGGGCAGGCTGCGGCGGCATTGTCTGAGAAGAAGCGCATCGCGCGCCCTTAGAGCATCGTGCGGAAAAGTGGGAACCGGTTTTCGACATCGACGATGCGCTATCAAATGGTGGCGCGAGCTGCTGATTTTCGAACAAGAGCGCGTCGCTCCAGGCGGGAACGCGCGGCGTGAAAAGCCGCTCAGGAGGCGGAGGGGTCAGGGTCGGCGAAGATCGGCATTCGGTTCTCGCCGCCCTCCGGGATTTTCCAGCGGACGCGCTGGACCACGCCCCGGCAGGAAATCGGATGCCCGCTGGTCTGGGCCGGCCGCATCTCGAAGCCGCCGAGCTTCTGGAGGAAGATCGGGTCGAAAATGCTCGATGGCGCGGCGAGGAGGATGCGCGGAGCGCTGGTCCGGCCACTGGCGGTGACCGCGAATTCCGCGACCGTATTGCCTGCGACTTTGAAGGGCAGGGCGTCGCGCGGAAAATCCTCATCGTCGATATGATGCTGGTCGATCGCTGGGAGGACATCCGCCGCGGCGCAGAGATCCGCTGGCAGGCCGGCCCCCCGCAAGGTCGCATGTGCCGCCTTGAGGTCCTGGTCCCGCTCGATCTCGACCAGCCGGAGCTGGAGCGCCTGGCGCCGCGGATCGTCGCGGCGATCGTCGAAGCGGCGAAGCAGGGTCTCGATCCAGCTCTTCCGGAAGGCGGGCGGGAGCATTCCGGACGAGGCGAACACCGCCGGGGTGAATTCATAGACGCTCTCGAGCGGGGCGTCCCCCGCAAGCGCGAGCAGACGTACCTGGATCGCGGCCAAAGCCGCAGCGAAGTCGGAAGGTTCCTGGCCGATCTTCTCCACGAAATCGCTGAGCTCGAAGAGGAAGATGTCGGTCCCGCCGAGCCGTCGCATCGCCGCCTTGCTCTGCTGTTCGAGCTGCGGCAGCTGCCAGGCCTGTACGTCGCCGACGCTACTTGCGCGTTGGGCCAGCGAGGCGGCAAGCCCAAGCCGAAGCGCGATCAGTCTCGGATCGTCGGGCCGCGCCTGCGACAATTGCTCGATCCGCTCGGACAGCCGGTTGATCCATTCGTTCCCGGCGCTGCCGAACGGAATGTACAAGCCGCGGCTCGCGAACCATTTCGCCCGCGGGTCGGCCTGGCGCGGCGGCGGGTTGAATTGGGGTGAAATTGCGGTTCGGCAGCGCACGGTGAAGATCGTCCCGACTGCCGACCTGTCCTTGCGCTCGAACAGTCCGGCGCCGTCGAGCGCATCCATGAACGGCGCGACCGCGGCGGCACGGCTCGCCGCCAGCGGCGTCAGCGCCTGGCCGTAATCGGAATCGGCAAAGGCGCCGAATGTGACCCAATCCTCGGGCTGGACCTGGCGGGCGCCGCAGATCGGGAGAAGATCGGCCAGATCGGGGTCGATCGGATTGCTCCCGGCCATCGTCGTGACGAATGACGCGAAGAGGGCGTCTCGGCGGCCCTCGCGGTCGGCCAAGGCCGCCTTCACGATCGCGGTTCGCAACGGCGCGAAGCTGGCGGCCGGCGCCTCCGCCGACAGGCCCCAGGCACGATCGAGCGCGAGCCTTGCGCCGTCGCGATCGCCGAGCAGAAGCGAGGCCTGGGCGGCGAGAAGCTCGGCTTCCCATCGTTCGGCAGCATTGCCGACAGCCGCGAGCGAACGCGCTGTCGCGAGCGACGAAGCCGGGGCGTCGGCGAGCTGAGCACGCGCCAGCCCGAGCTCGGCGCGGCGCCGGTCGGCAGCGCTCGACGCCAGCGACTGCAGCCGGCGATAGGTCTCGGCGGCAAGCTGGCGTTGCCCCGAAGACTCCTGCGTCGTCGCCAAAGCGAACACGGTAGCGAGGTGCTGGGGGAGCGGCACCGAATCGGAATCGCCGAGCGCGAGAAAGGCGATCGCGATCGTCGGAGGCGCACGGTTGACCAAGAGCCGGCCATAAAGACCGCTGATCAACGGGTCCGGCCTGGAGTCGCCGGATGATGCGAGAATCATTTCGTCGACGACGGCCGAGGCCGCGCGATAGTCCTGCGCCGCCGTCAGCTGCTCGAACCGGGTCAGCTTCTCCTGTCCGCCGGACTGAGGCGCGACCGCCGCCAGAAACGAAAGAAATAAACCTGCCGGCATCGTCATCCCCCGCGCTCGTCGGCTCGCAGCCAATCGTTAGATCCATGAAATGGCATGAAAAAAGCTCCACCGGCAAGGATTTCCGCACCCCCCGCCGAGAGCCATCGATCACCGCGATGTTTACCACAATTTAGGTGCCTTGGGGCTAGGATCGTCCCAGCCGAATGAAGGGACTGGTACGAATGGGCGTGGAACGATTCATCGATGGACAGGCGACGGGCCAGCGGCGGACCAAGCGGGCGCGCGTCCTCCTCGCCGCCCGGCTCGAGACCCATGACGGCGATATCGATGCGCGCCTGCGCGATCTGTCGCAGCGCGGTGCATTGGTCGAATGCCGCGAAATCCCGGTCGTCGGCAGCGAGGTCGTGTTCACTCGAAACACGATCAGCGTGCCGGCGCGAGTCGCCTGGACGGCGGGAAACCGCGTCGGCCTCGAATTCGCTTATGCGATCGACGAGAGCGAAGTGCTGGTCCAGCTGCGCCGCACCCAGGTCGATCAGAACCCGCCCCGCTTCCGGCGGCCGCGCCTGTTTGGAGAGGACATGACTCCGCAGGAACGCCAGGTGGTCAGGAGCTGGGGAGCCGCGGTCGGGATCAACCTGCCGGGAGAATGACGGTGGGCCGATCGCCTTCCAGGCCTGACCGAAGAGTCGTCCGGTGAACTTCACCGGCGAGCTCTCGATGTCGCCTCACGAAGAGGCCCGCAACGCCCAGCGCAAGGATGTGGCGATGGGCGCCGGTCTGCGCCAGCGCGGCGCCCATGCGATCACCATCGAGGTGCTCGATCTGTCGATCACCGGCTTTCGCGCCGCTACTCACCTCACGCTCGAAGCCGGCAGCGATGTCTGGCTGAAGCTACCCGGCCTCGAAAGCCTCCACGCCCGCGCGGTCTGGCAGCGCGGCCATCTGCTCGGCTGCGAGTTCGTCCGGCCGCTCCATCCGGCGGTGCTCGAAATGCTGGTGCGGGCTGTAAGCGGTCGTTAGTCTCGGGTCAGGAGGATCGCCTAATGACCGAACCCGCCCGAAGCTCCTGGACGAACCTGGCCGCCGTCGGATTCTTCGCCGGAATCCTCACCGTGATCCTGGTCTATCTGATCCTGCGCTGAGGTCCCGCCCAACAGGCGATGGTGCTGCCGGTGAGGATTGAACTCACGACCTCAGCCTTACCAAGGATGCGCTCTACCACTGAGCTACGGCAGCAACATCGCCTGTCGGGGGAGGCGGCGCTATGGAGGCTGGACCTATCGAATGTCAAGGCGGGTCGAGATGGCAAGGCACGACGAAGAACGGGAAAAAAGACTCGCCGAAGCGCTCCGCCAGAACCTCAAGCGGAGGAAGGCGCAGGCTCGGGGCGGTGATGAAGGAGAGAGCGTGCCCTCACCCTCCCTTCCGGCTTCGCCGGACGGGTCCCTCCCTCTCCCCGAGGGGGGAGAGGGGACCAGCTAACCCTCTCCCGGAGGGGAGAGGGTGGTCAGGCGAAGCCTGACCGGGTGAGGGCACGAAACCGCCTTACAGCGGAGCACACTGCGCCTCGAGCCACCCCAGCACCTCGCCGTCGAGCTGCGGTCCGACCACTTCGGCCACCCTGGCATGATAGTCGTCGACCCACTGGCGCTCGTCCTCGCCGAGCATCGAGACCTCGATCAGCGCGCGGTCGATCGGAGCGAAGGTGAGGGTCTCGAAGCCCAGCACCCTCTTCTCGGCGCTGTCGATCTCGACGGGCACGACCAACACGAGATTCTCGATCCGTATGCCATATTCGCCGGCCTTGTAATAACCGGGCTCGTTGGACAGGAACATTCCGGCCTGGAGCGGCTCGTCGCCGCCCGACTGGCTGCTCGCGACCGGCGAGATGCGCTGGGGCCCCTCGTGGACCGCGAGATAGGCGCCGACCCCGTGGCCGGTGCCGTGGGCATAATCGAGCCCGGCGCGCCACAGATATTGCCGCGCCAGCGTGTCGAGCTGGGTCCCGCGCGTGCCGGCCGGGAAGAGCGCCCGGGCGACCGCGATATGACCCTTGAGCACCCGGGTGAAGCGGTCGCGCATCTCAGCATTCGGCTCGCCGATCGCGACGGTACGGGTCACATCGGTGGTGCCGTCGGGATATTGGCCGCCGGAATCGACCAGATAGAGCGAGTTCATCTCGAGCGGCCGGTTGGTCTCCTCGCTCACCCGGTAATGGACGATTGCGCCGTTCGGGCCGGATCCGGAAATGGTGTCGAAGCTGGTGTCGCGAAGGTCGCCGCATTCGAGCCGGAAGCGCTGCAGCCGGTCGACCGCCTTCAGTTCGTCGACATCGCCTTTGGGCGCCTCGACCGAGATCCAGTGCAGGAAGCGGGTGAGCGCCGCGCCGTCGCGCGCCTGGGCGGCGCGGTGGCCGTCTATCTCGGCCTGGTTCTTGAGCGCCTTGGGCAGGACCGCGGGATCGCGCTTCTGGATCACTTTCGCGCCGGCGCCTTCTAGTGCCTCGAAGATCGCGGCGACCGCCCGCTCGGGATCTGCAACGATGGTCTTGCCGGCGAGCGAGCGCAGATGCGGCTCGAACGCGGCATGATCGTGGACCCGGACTCCGTTGCCGAGATGCTGGCGGACGTCGTCGCCCATCTTCTCGGGAGCGACGAACAAATCGGCGGTCCCGTCCTCATTGACCAGAGCGAAAGACAAGGCGACCGGCGTGTGCTCGACATCCTCGCCGCGCACATTGAACGTCCAGGCGATCGAATCGAGCGCCGAGAGCACCGCCGCATCGGCCTTCTGCTCGCGCAGCCAGTCGGCCATCTCCTGTCGCTTGGCGGCCGACGACTTGCCGGCATAGACTTCCGGATGGGCGGCTAGCCGCGCCTTCGAACGCTCCGGCTTGTCCGACCAGACCGCGTCGATCGGGTTGCGGCGCACCGCGACCAGCTCGGCGCCCTTTTCGGCGAGCGCCTCGCGAGCCTTCACCACCCAGTCCTTGGTGTGCAGCCAGGGATCGTAGCCAATCCGCCCGCCGCCGGGGGCGTGGACCTTGAGCCAGTCCGCGGCGCTCGTCTCGGGCACCGACTGATAGCTCCAGTGGCGCCCGTCGACCTGGTCGCGAACCTGCAGGGTGTAGCGTCCGTCGACGAAGATCGCGGCTTCCTCGGGAAGCACCACCGCCGAACCGGCCGAGCCCTGGAAACCGGTCAGCCAGGCGAGGCGCTGGGCGTAACTGCCGACATATTCGCTCATATGCTCGTCGGTCAGCGGTACTACGAAGCCGTCGAGCCGGTCGGCCTTGAGCTGCTCGCGCAGCGCCTGGAGGCGGGCTTCGTAGGTCGACATGGCAAAATCCTCGGCTGTCGTTATTGGCGGAGCGAATAGCCCAGCCGCATCCTTCAAGAAAGAGCGCGATGTCCCTTCCCCCCGCCCCGCGCGCCGACCGGCGTCCCTACAGCCACGAGATCCATGGCGAGACGATCGAGGATCCCTATCACTGGCTTCGCGATCCTGATTATCCGAAGGTAGAGGACGAGGAGATCCTGGCCTACCTCGAGGCCGAGAACGCCTATTTCGAAGCTGCGATGGCGCCAGCCAAGTCGCTGATCGACAGCCTGTTCGATGAGATGAAGGGGCGGATCAAGGAAGACGAATCCTCGGTGCCGATTCGCGACGGCGACTGGCTCTACTGGTGGGCCTTCACGCCTGGCGCGCAATATCGAACCTGGTATCGCAGGCCGGTTGCCGGCGGCGAGGACCAAATCGTCTACGACGAGCCCGCCGAAGCCGAGGGCAAGGATTATTTCCGGCTCGGAGCGATGGCGATCAGCCCCGACGCGCGCCTTGCCGCGACCCTGGTCGACGACAATGGCTCGGAGCGGTTCAAGCTGCGCATCCGCGACCTCGCCTTGGGAACCGATGTCGAGACGGTAAGCGAGGTCGGAATCGGCAATACGGTATGGAGCGCCGACAGCCGGGCTATCCTGTTTACCGAGGTCAACGACAATTGGCGCTCCTACCGCGCACGAATCCACCGCCTCGGCCGGCCGCCCGAGGAGGATCGCACCCTGTACGAGGAGAGTGACGATCTCGGCTTCTCCGTCGGCCTGTCGCGGTCGCAGGACCGCAGCCTGATCTTCATCGCCACCGGCGACAATTCCAGCAACGAGGTGCGTTTCGTTCCTGCCTCGGATCCCGAGGCAGAGCCTGTCCTGATCTCGGCTCGGCAGCCGAAGCGCGAATATTCGGTCGACGCTGCGCATGGCCGCTTGTGGGTTCTCACCAATGACGAGCATGTGAACTTCCGCCTCGCCGAGGCGGACCCGGAGCAGCCCGGGACCTGGACCACATTGATCCCCGGCTCCGACCGGGTCTATCTCACTGGCCTCACCGCCTATCGCGACCATCTCGCCATCGCCTCGCGGCGCGACGGGCTCGACGAACTGCTGCTGCGCACCTACCAGGGTGAGGAGACCCGGATCCCGTTCGCCGAGGCGGCCTATTCGGCCGGGTTCAGCGGCAATCCGGACTATGCTCCCGACGCCTACAGGCTCCATTATTCCTCGATGGTCACTCCGGCGACGGTCTAT
>JAQGLD010000033.1 GCA_028293055.1 Alphaproteobacteria bacterium | reverse complement strand
CGGTCGTGCATCGGCGTGATCAGCACCACCGCGAGTCCGGCGCCGATCGCGCCGGGCAAGGCGCCGGCATTTCCGCCGAAGCTCGTCTCGAAGAAGAATTCGACCAGCTTGGCGCTGGCGCCGAACGTGCCGGCGATGAGCAGGGTCAGCACCGCATAGCCGGCCGACCGGCTGATCGCTGCGTCGGCGTCGTAGAGCCGGTAGCGCATGAGCGAGACGAGCAGGCCCAGCGAGATCGTCAGGAAGACGCAGGTGTAGAAGAAGAAATAGGCGAGCTGCAGCCACATGAGGGCGGCGGCGTCGGCCGCGAAGCGGGGCGCGATCGCGACCGGCGGGATCTGCGCGACCGTGCAGACAAGTCCCCCGGCGAAGCCAAGCAGGCTCCATTTCACCTGTTGGCGGACCGGCCCGGGGGGTAGCAGGAGGTAGCGGTGGCCGATGGCGGCGAGGGCGAGCGCCAGCAGCGCCGGGAAAAGATAACCGATCGTGACATCCAGAAAGCGGATCGCCATGTAGAACAGGGCAAGCGGCACACCGACAAGCGTCCAGCGCGGCTTGAAGCGTCCGTCGGGAAAGGCGAACAGGGCGATGACGATCATCGTCCAGCCGAGACCGACCGCGACGAACTGAAAGCGTTCGAGAGCCGCATATCCGAGAGCGCCGGCATCGGAACCGACAATGAGCAACATGCCGGCGGACAGGAGCATCGCCACTGGATCCCGGGGTCGCCGCAGGAACAGCAGGATGGCGACGGCGAGAAAGCCGATGTTGATCGCGATTCCGCTAGCGAGGATGATGTTCTGCAAGGCGGCGTAGCTGACCGGCAGGCTGGGGTCCCGTTCCAGGGCGTTGCGAGGACTACGCACCAGTCGAAGCTCGCGCGGGGCCTCGCCCGGGCTTGCCAGCCGGATCAGAGGCGAGGCCCCGGCACGTGCGAGCACTTCCTTCTCATTGTTAATGGTGACGGGGATGCCGTCGATCGCGAGCAACACGCTGTTCGGAGTGATCCCGGCCCGGCGTCCGACGGTTCCGAACGGATGAATCCGAACCTCCTGTCGCTCGCCTGGCGTCGACCGAAGTCCCAGCTCCGCCCAGACCCGGGAGGTTGCCCTCATCGAAGTGCCAATCGCCCAGGTCCCAAAGGTCGCGGCGACCAGGGCCAAGGCGAGCAGGACCAGCCAGACGCCCTTTACCAGCACCAACCAGCGGCCTTCGATCGCGGGCAGCGCTTGGGGGAGGCGGAATCGGTTCATGTCGCTCTCGCCTCGAGTCGATCGAGCCTTGCTCCAAGCGTGGCGATCTCGGTCCGTAGCCCGCCCGCTTCCTCACGGCGCTCGGCCTGCTCGCGCTCCCTGACGCCGACGATGTGGCCCGGCTCCGAACTGCCCTCGCTTGCCGCTTCCCCGATGGTCGCCATGATCGCCCCCGGGACGGCAACCTAACCGCTTTGGCTTATTTGGCAATCGCTCTGAACAGAGCCCGCTAAACCGGTGCTGGGCGCCGGGAATCGGGATTCACAACTGGCAGGGCAAACTCTAAGCTGGCAAACTCGGCCTGCGGGCGACGGAGGGGGCGGCATGATCTTCAAGCGGGCGGTGGCAAAGCTCAAGGCGCAGGACTGGATGGCGATCGGCATCGAGATCGTCATCGTCGTCATCGGCGTGTTCATCGGCACCCAGGTGTCGAACTGGAACAATGCGCGGATCGAACGGGGGAAGACCGAGCAATTGGCGCGCGACCTCCAGCCAGAGCTGCGCAACCAAGCCGAGAATTACCGGCAATTGATCGACTATTATTCCGTGACCCGCCGCTATGGCGATACGGCCTTTGCGGGTTGGCGAAACGACCCGCAGGTGAGCGATCGCGATTTCGTCATCGCTGCCTATCAGGCAAGCCAGAATTTGTTCTCCGGAACGAACACCGCGAGCTGGGGGCAGATTTTCGGCAGCGACCGCCTCCGGGATCTCGAGAACCCACGCCTGCGCGAGCCATTGTCGATCCTGATGACGACCGACCTCGCCGCTTTCGAGAAAGACCTTTCGACCGATTACCGGCGCGATGTCCGCATGGTCATAGGCGAAGACGTCCAGGATGCGATCCGCGCGCGTTGCGGGGACCGCCGCGTCGGCCTCAACTATATTGGACTGCCGAGGACGTGCACGCTCGACCTGCCGGAGGCGCGCTTCACGGAGACGGCCAAGGCGCTCCGCGCCAACCCGAAGCTGGCGGGAGAGCTGCGCTACCACTTCGCTATCGTCGCAACCTATGTCGAGATCCTTCGAGAGCTCGACGATCTGACGCGCGCGGCGCTGCAGCAGATCAAACGCGCATGAGCCCCTGGCGGCCGCCGCGCGCGAGAGTGGGTCTGCCGAGCCGCACGAGGACACGGCGCGCCTCGACGAGATCCCGGCATTCGCCGGGATGACGATTGAGGGTAGCCCCTTCCCGCAGGCCGATCAGCCGGCGACATAAATGCCGTGGAAACCGACAGGCAAAGCGACATCGGCGCGCCAGGTGGCGACGGGGCCGGCGGCGAGATTGCGGGCGTCGAGCACGTGGAGCTCGGTGGCCTGCTCGGCGAGGTTGACGCTGGTGCCGAGGATCCAGCCGTCGCCCTCGGCGGCACCGCGCGGGGCGAAGAGGAATTCCTCGACGAGATGGTTCTCGCCGAAATCGTAGCTCGTGTCGCGGCCCGTCTTCCAGTCGAACAGAGCGATGCCGCGGGCCATCGGGCGGTCGCGGCCGTAGAGGCCGGTGTGCAGCGAATAGCGCCGCTCGGTCCCGGCGAAGCGCGGGTCCGAGCGGGGGAATTCGGCGATGGCTCCGGTCGGCGCGAGCGTCGCGCGGCCGTCGGGGTGGAGGGCGATCATGCCGAGGATGGGCAGCGGCGCCGGGGCGAAGCGGCCGGCGATCAGCGCCACTGCGGCGGTCGCGCCGAAGGTCGGGTTG
>JAQGLD010000142.1 GCA_028293055.1 Alphaproteobacteria bacterium | reverse complement strand
GCTTTACTCGCCCGACGGCAGGAAGCTCGCCTTCACCTCGACCCGAGGGGGCAGCCCCAACATCTTCGTGCTGAATCTCGCCAGCGGAGCGATCGACCGGATCACCTATGCGGAAGCCAATGAGGAGCTCGATTCCTGGTCGGCAGACGGCAAGTGGATCTATTTCGCCTCGGCCGCGAACGATGTCGGCCGGGTGGCAGACATCTTCCGGGTGAGGTCTGAGGGCGGGACTCCGGCGGAGGTCAGCCGCGAGCGCTATCTCGCCGAGTTCCAGGCCTCGCCTTCGCCCGACGGACAGACGATCGCGTTCGCCGCGCGCGGGATCAGCAACTCCCAATGGTGGCGCAACGGCCATTCCCATATCGACGAGACCGAGCTCTGGCTGAAGCCGGTCGCCGAGGACGGACCCTATCGCAAATTTCTCGGCGACGCGGCCAAGCACGCCTGGCCGATGTGGAGCCGCGACGGCGCCGGGATCCTGTTCATGAGCGATTCGGGCGGCACCGAGAATCTCTGGCGGCTCGCTCTGGCTCCGGGCGCGGCGCCCGAGCAGCTCACCCATTTCGCCGATGGCCGACTGCTCTATCCGGCCATGGCCGCCGACGGCTCGGCGATCGTGTTCGAGCGCGATTTGGGTCTGTGGCGCTACGATCCGAGGACCGGGCAGGCGGCCCCGGTTCCGGTCACCCTGCGCGGCGCCCCGGCGCGCGAGGAACGCCGCCATGCCAATGTCTCCAGCTTTGCCCGGATGGCGCTCTCGCCCGACGGCCAGAAGGTGGCGGTGATCGCCCGCGGCGAGATCTTCGCCGCTTCGGCCAAGGATGGCGGTCAGGCTCAGCGGCTGACGAACAGCGTCGGGGCCGAGCGCGAGGCGATCTGGTCCCCGGATTCGCGCCGTCTGCTCTATGTCACCGAGCGCGGACTCGACCATGTCCTTGCCGAGCTCGATGTCGCGTCGGGGAAGGAGACATTGCTCACCCGCAGCGGAATCGCCTCGGTTCCGGCCTACGCGCCGGATGGCCGTTCGGTCGCCTATGTGCTCGACAATAAGAGCCTGCACGTCATCCTTCTCCCGCGCGGCGGCCAGCCGGGGAGCGACCGCAGCCTTTTCACCGGAGCGATCGCCACCGACGAGCGGGACGGACCTCGGCCCGTCTGGTCGCCCGACGGAGCCTGGATCGCATTCCCGCTGACCGATCGCCGCGCCTTCACCAATGTCGCCCTGATTCCCGCGACGGGCGGGGCTGCGCGGCCAGTCAGCTTCCTTGCCAACGGCCAGATGAGCGGGATCGCCTGGTCCGCCGACGGCAAGTACATCCTGTTCGACAGCGGCCAGCGCAGCGAGGATTCGCGAATCGTGCGGGTCGATCTGCTCCCGCACGTTCCCAAATATCAGGAGGACAGGTTCCGCGACCTGTTCAAGACCGACCGCGCGCCGGGCCAGCCGGGAACTCCGGGAGCGCCCGCCGACGCGCCGGCCGGGGCGGATGCGCCCAGGCCGTTGCCGGCCGCCGCAAAGGCAAAGGGCAAGCCCGGCGCGGCCGCCGCGGAGGCAGCCGCTACGACACCGCCGGTCAGGATCGTCTGGGAAGGACTGCGCGACCGTGCGACCCTCCTCCCGCTCGGGCTCAGCGCCGACACGCCCGTGATCAGTCCTGATGGCAAGACCCTGGTCTTCCGCGCCAGCGAGCGCGGCCAGACCAACCTCTACAGCTACAATCTCGACGAGCTGGCCAGCGAGCCGCCGGTCGCGCAGCAGATCAGCCAGAGCGCAAAATCCAAGGGCGATTTCGCGCTCAGCGCGGACGGCAAGATGCTCTTCTATCTCGACGGCGGCATTGTCGTTTCGACGCCGCTCGAGACGCCGCGGCCCAAGCCGGTCGCGATCGCTGCGGCAATGGATATCGACTTCGCTCGCGACAAGCAGATCCTGTTCGACGAGGCCTGGGGCGCGCTCGACCGCCATTTCTTCGATCCCGCCTTCAACGGCAAGGACTGGAAGGCGCTCCGCGCGCGATTCCAGCCCTATGTCGACGGGGCGCAGACCTCGGACGAGCTTCGCCGCGACATCAACCTGATGATCGGCGAGCTCAACGCGTCGCATTCGGGCATCAACCGGCCGTCGCGGGGGGAGGGGGCGCTTCCGGTCGACCGGGTCGGCAAGGTGGGGGTCCAGTTCGATCGCGTCGCCAGCGAAGCCGGTCGCGGGCTGGTCGTTCGCGATGTGATCGATCTTGGCCCCGCCGACATCGCCGGGGTCCGGCGCGGCGACCATATCGTCAGCGTCGATGGCCGCACGATCGGCCCCAACGACAATTTCGATGCCCTGCTCGAAAGCAAGGTCGGCCGCCGGGTCACGCTCGGGATCGAGGGTGCCGCAGGCCGGCGCGACATCGTCGTCCAGCCGGTCTCGGCCTCGGTCGAATCGGGCCTTCTCTACCGGCAGTGGGTGAACAGCCGTCGCGCCCTGGTCGAGCGACTGTCCAACGGCCGGCTGGGCTATGTCCACCTTCCCGACATGTCCTCGGACTCGCTCAATCAGCTCTACCTCGATCTCGATTCCGAAAATCAGGGCCGGCAGGGCGTGGTCGTCGACATCCGCAACAATAATGGCGGCTTCATCAACGGCTATGCGCTCGACGTGTTTGCCCGCCGCAACTTCCTGACCATGACTCCGCGCGACCTGTTCCCGGTGCCGAGCCGCCAGGCGCTGGGTCAGCGTGGGCTCGGGCTTCCGACCGTTTTGCTGACCAACGAATCCTCGCTGTCGGACGCCGAGGATTTCACCGAGGGCTATCGCGCGCTCGGGCTCGGCAAGGTCGTCGGCAAGCCGACCGCCGGGTGGATCATCTTCACCGGTCCGGAAACCCTGATCGACGGTTCGACAGTGCGCCTGCCGAGCGTCAGGATTACCGATGGCGAGGGCCGCGATCTCGAGATGCACCCGCGGCCCGTCGACCTGGCGGTCGATCGCCCGCTCGGCGAGACTGCGGCCGGCGAGGATGCGCAGATCGCGGCAGCTGTGCGGGTCCTGCTCGACCAGATCGGATCCGCCGGCACGAGCGGCGCGCGCTGAAGCAAGTCCCTCGCTTTGGCGGGAATTTCCTCACGCGGCTCCGCTTTTGCGCAATCTGATCTTAATCAGCAGGCGCTAGCTTCAGGCTGTGGAAAGTCAGCTGGGACGTATGGGCGGCGAAGCGCAGGGCGACCTGTGGACGCAGACCGACAGCCCTGGCGCGGCGGACCTGTG
>JAQGLD010000630.1 GCA_028293055.1 Alphaproteobacteria bacterium | reverse complement strand
CGGCTACCAGGTCGACAGCCGGCCGATCGCCTTGGTGATCGAGTCCGCGAGCAGCCGATCGTCGGCCAGCGACGGATGGAACTGGCATCCGCCGTGATCGAGGCCCGAGAAAAGCAAGGTCGTGACTTGGTCCGGCATTGCGAGCGAGGCGGCGACCTGGCGCACCTGGGGCAGGAAATCCTCCGACCCCATCAGGATGAAATTTGCCTTCGGCTGGCGCGCATGAATGTCCCGCACGAAGGCGGCATAGGCGCTTCGATAGGCGGCCTCGAACGCGGCCCGATCGCGCCATGGCTCGTCCGGCTTGAGCGGGGTCGAGAAATCGTTGGTGCCGAGGTTGATCACGATAAGCTGCGGACGCCACTCGCCGCGATCCCGCTCGAGATGCGCTGCATCGTCGGGCTTGAGGCGTGGATAGATTGCGGGAAGGGTGAGCCCCCTGACGCCGCCTCCATAGTTGCGGATGATTCCGAAGCCCGAATAGGCGTTGATCCTATAGTCGGCATCGAAGCGGCGGGCGACGAGAGGGCCGAACGCTTGCTGGGTGTCGGTCGTATCGTGAACCTGGGCGGCGGAGCAGTCGTGGTGGGTCGAGCTGTTGCCGTAGCCGACCGTATAGGAATCGCCGATGAACTCGATCTGTCGTCCGCGCGGTGGGGCGGGGAGCGCGACATCGCCGGCGGTCGGGAAAAAGCCGAAGAAGCGCCCTCCCCCGCTCTGGCTCTCGGTCATCTTCTCGAGCCGCACGACATGGCGCCCCGGCTTTAGGCCGGTCACGATTTCGTCGACGCTTCCGGGCTTGATGAACAGACGCTTCGCCTCGCCGTCGACCAGCAGACGCACATGCTCGGCGGGCGCTCCGAACCTCACCCGCACCGATCGCCCGCGAAATCGGCTCTCGAAATAGACTCCCGGCCAGCCGAAGCTGAAGCTGCCGTCCGGCTCGGCGATCACCCGGCCGCCGATATGGACCGGAAGCGGCGCGGGAGTCGGGGGAGCCGCGGCTGCCAGCAGCGTCGCCAGGACGATCCAGCCGCGCAGTCCGATATCCGCCCCGAGCGGCACGGCCTAGAGCGAAGCCCGGACATTGCCGGCCGACCGCGCCCGCTTGGCGATCAGCTTGTTGAGCGCGTTCACATAGGCGCGGGCGCTGGACACCATCGTGTCGTGGTGCGCGGCTCGGCCAAGCGCGGTGATCCCGCCTTCCGAAAGCACGACCGAGACCTCCGCCTGAGCGTCGGTGCCGCCGGTGACCGCCTGCACCTGGTAGCGTTCGAGCCGCGCGTCCTCGTGCGGCACGAGCTTGCGCATCGCCGAGAAGATCGCGTCGATCGGGCCGTTGCCGCGGGTCGCCGCGGTGCGCTCCTCGCCGTCGACCTCCAGCGTCAGGATCGCGCGCTGCGGGCCGTGCGATCCGCAATAGACCTCGATTTCCTGGAGCTGGATCGAATCGTGGCCGCGAAGCACCTCGTCGTCGACCAAAGCGACGATGTCCTCGTCGAAAATCTCCTTCTTGGCGTCGGCGAGGTCCTTGAACCGCGCGAAGGCGTCCTGGAACGCATTGTCGCCAAGGTCGTAGCCGAGATCGAGCAGCTTCTGCTTGAATGCCGCGCGCCCGCTATGCTTGCCGAGGACGAGGCTCGAATGGATCAGGCCCACGCTCTCGGGAGTCATGATCTCGTAGGTCGAGCTGTCCTTGATCATCCCGTCCTGGTGGATTCCGCTCTCGTGCGCGAAGGCATTGGCGCCGACGATCGCCTTGTTCGGCTGGACCTGGAAGCCGGTGATCGTCGAGATCAGGCGGCTCGATTTGGCGATCTCGGTGCTTTCGATGCGAGTCCGGTAGGGCATTACATCGTGGCGGACCTTGAGCGCCATCGCGATCTCCTCGACCGCTGCATTGCCGGCGCGCTCGCCGATTCCGTTGACCGTGGATTCGATCTGCCGAGCGCCGGCCATCACCGCCGCCAGCGAATTGGCGACCGCAAGGCCGAGATCGTTGTGGCAATGGGTCGAGAAGATGGCGAGGTCCGAATTGGGCACGCGCTCGATCATGTCGCGGAACATCGCGCCGTAGGTCTGCGGAGTTGCATAGCCGACCGTGTCCGGAAGGTTGATCGTGCGGGCGCCGGCGCCGATCGCGATCTCGATCGCCCGGGCGAGGAAGTCAGGATCCGAGCGTGTGGCATCCTCGGCCGACCATTCGACATCGGCGCACAGATTGCGGGCGAGCGATACCGATCGTTCGATCGATTCTAGCACCTCGTCGGGAGACTTGCCGAGCTTGACCCGCATGTGCAGCGGCGAGGTCGCGATGAAGGTATGGATGCGCGGCCGCTCGGCCGTCCTGAGCGCTTCCGCGGCGCGTTCGATATCGGCTTGGTTTGCGCGCGCGAGGCTTGCGACGATCGCCTTGCGGCATTGCGCCGACACCGCCGCGACCGCTTCGAAATCGCCTTCTGAGGCGATTGCGAAGCCGGCCTCGATGATGTCGACGCCCAGATCCTCGAGCTGGGCTGCGACCTGCACTTTTTCCTCGAGGTTCATCGAGCAGCCCGGTGACTGCTCGCCGTCGCGCAAGGTGGTGTCGAAGATCAGGATATCGGTCACGCCCAGCCCTTTCCGGCTCAGTTCTTGTCGCGGTCTACCAGTTTCGAAGCGCCGATCCACGGCATCATCGCACGAAGCTCCGCTCCGACCTTCTCGATCGGATGACGCTTCTGAAGCGCGCGCGAAGCCTTCATCTCGGGATTGCCGATGCGATTGTCGCTGAGGAAGCGGGCGACGAACTTGCCCTTCTGGATCTCGTCGAGCACCTTCTTCATCTCCGCTTTGGTCTGCTCGGTGATGATCCGCGGCCCGATCTCGTAATCGCCGAATTCGGCGGTGTTCGAGATCGAGTAGCGCATGTTGGCGATGCCGCCCTCATACATCAGGTCGACGATCAGCTTCATCTCGTGGAGGCACTCGAAATAGGCCATCTCAGGAGCGTAGCCGGCCTCGGTCAGGGTCTCGAATCCCGCCATGATCAGGGCGGTGACTCCGCCGCAGAGCACCGCCTGCTCGCCGAACAGGTCGGTCTCGCATTCCTCCTTGAACGTGGTCTCGATCACGCCCGAGCGGCCGCCGCCGACCGCGCTCGCATAGGACAAGGCGACCGCCTTGGCATAGCCATTGCCCTTGCCGCCCTGGGCCTCCTGGGCGACCGCGAGCAGGCATGGTACGCCCCCGCCCTTCACATATTCGGAGCGGACGGTGTGGCCCGGGCCCTTGGGGGCG
>JAQGLD010000621.1 GCA_028293055.1 Alphaproteobacteria bacterium | reverse complement strand
GTCAAGCTTCACGCCGAGCAGCTCAGCAATCTCCAGGGCGCAGCGCTCGCGGCCGAGTTCGGTGCGCTTTCCGCCGATCATCTCGAACATGCCAACGAGACCGCAGTCAAAGCGATGGCCGAGGCCGGCATGGTCGCGGTATTGCTCCCCGGCGCCTTTTTCGCGCTCGGCGAGACCCGCAAGCCGCCGATCGACCTGCTGCGCCGCTACGGAGTCCCGATGGCGGTCGCCACCGATTGCAATCCGGGCACTTCGCCGGTCCTGTCCCCCACCCTGATGCTCGCAATGGCCTGCACCCTGTTCGGCCTGACGCCCGAAGAGGCCCTGCTCGGAATGACCCGCCATGCTGCCAAGGCGCTCGACCTCGATCGCGAGATCGGCACCATCGCCACCGGCAAGGCCGCCGACCTTTGCCTCTGGCGGATCAATCGTCCCGCGGAATTGTGCTACTGGCTCGGCCAGCCGGGGCCCGAACGAAGGATCGTGGCGGGAGTGGACGCCTAGGGTTCCGGGAACGGGGCGGTCCCGCTAAAGATCCTCCCCGTTCGGGGAGGATTTATGACACGCCGCGACAACAGCCGCTCGATCCGTGCCCGCACCGGACCCGAGAGGGTCGCGAAGAGCTGGGCGACCGAGGCCGCGGTGCGGATGCTTCAGAACAATCTCGATCCCGCCGTCGCCGAAGCGCCCGAGGAGCTGGTCGTCTATGGCGGCATCGGCCGGGCGGCGCGCGACTGGGAAAGTTTCGACCGGATCGTCGAGACGCTCGAACGGCTCGAGGGGGACGAGACCCTGCTCGTCCAGTCGGGCAAGCCGGTCGGGGTCTTCCGCACCCATGAGGACTCGCCGCGAGTCCTGATCGCCAACTCGAACCTGGTGCCGAAATGGGCGACCTGGGAGCATTTCCACGCGCTCGATCGCAAGGGCCTGATGATGTACGGCCAGATGACGGCCGGATCGTGGATCTATATCGGCACCCAGGGCATCGTTCAGGGGACCTACGAGACCTTCGCGGAAATGGGCCGCCAGCATTATGGCGGAGACCTTGGGGGCCGCTGGATCCTCACCGCGGGTCTCGGCGGGATGGGCGGCGCGCAGCCGCTCGCCGCGGTGATGGCCGGAGCGCACTGCCTCGCGATCGAATGCCAGGACAGCCGGATCGAGAAGAGGCTCGAGACCCGTTATCTCGACCGCCGGGCGACCAGCCTCGACGAGGCGCTCGACATCATCCGCAATGCCCGGGCGCCGATCTCGGTCGGCCTGCTCGGCAATGCCGCCGAAATCCTGCCCGAGATGGTCCGCCGCGGCATTCGCCCCGACGCGGTCACCGACCAGACTTCCGCGCACGACCCGGTCAACGGCTACCTCCCGATCGGCTGGAGCGTCGAGCAATGGCGCGACCTTCGCGAGCGCGATCCCAAAGCGGTGGAGGATGCAGCGCGCGCGTCGATGGCGATCCATGTCGAGGCGATGCTCGCCTTCCGCGACAGGGGCATTCCAACCTTCGATTACGGCAACAATATACGCCAGGTCGCGCTCGATGAAGGGGTGAACCGCGCGTTCGACTTCCCGGGCTTCGTCCCGGCCTATGTGCGGCCGCTCTTCTGCCGGGGCATCGGTCCGTTCCGCTGGGTGGCGCTTTCGGGGGATCCCGAGGATATCTACCGGACCGATGCCAGGGTGAAGGCACTGATCCCCGACGACCCGCACCTCCACCGCTGGCTCGACATGGCGCGCGATCGGATCGCCTTCCAGGGTCTGCCGGCGCGGATCTGCTGGGTCGGGCTCGGCCAGCGCGACCGCCTCGGCCTCGCCTTCAACGAGATGGTGGCGAGCGGAGAGCTCAAGGCGCCGATCGTGATCGGCCGCGATCATCTCGACAGTGGATCGGTCGCAAGCCCCAATCGCGAGACCGAGGCGATGAAGGACGGTTCCGACGCGGTCTCCGACTGGCCGCTGCTCAACGCCCTGCTCAACACCGCCTCGGGCGCGACCTGGGTCTCGCTCCACCATGGCGGCGGAGTCGGCATGGGCTATTCGCAGCATGCCGGAATGGTCGTCGTCGCCGACGGCACCGAGTCAGCGGCGAAGCGACTCGCCCGCGTGCTGTGGAACGACCCGGGCACCGGAGTGATGCGCCACGCCGATGCCGGCTATGAGGAAGCGATCGCCTGCGCCCGCGAGCAGGGGCTTGACCTGCCGATGATCGGGTGACCTTGAGTGGTTGCCCTTTCTCGCCATTCCCGCGAAAGCGGACGCAGCTTGAACCCTTTCGCGTCATCCCCGGGCACTCGGGGATCCAGTTCGGCCTCTCCGCCCGGTGGCGGTTCGCAGGCAGCGCTGGATTCCCGCCTTCGCGGGAATGGCGAGGCTAGAAAATGGACCTTGTCACGCTCATTCCCGGTGCGGTCAGTTTGGCCGATCTCCGCGCCATCGGCGCCGGAGCGCGGGTCGAGCTAGCCGATTCGGCCTGGGACGCGATCGGCGCGGCCGCGGCGCAGGTCGGCGCGATCCTTGCCAGCGGCCGCACGGTCTACGGGGTCAACACCGGTTTCGGCCTGCTCGCCCAGACCCGGATCGCCGACGAACGGCTCGGGGAGCTGCAGCGCAACCTGATCCTCTCGCACAGCTGCGGGCTCGGCGAGCCACTCGACCGCTCGATCGTCCGGTTGCTGATCGCGCTGAAGGTGATCGGCCTGGGCCGGGGCCATTCCGGGGTTCGCCGGGTCATCGTCGAGCGGCTGCTCGCCTTCCTCGAAGCGGATGTGCTTCCGGTCATACCGTCGCAAGGCTCCGTCGGAGCCTCGGGAGACCTCGCCCCGCTCGCCCATATGAGCGCGCCCCTGATCGGCGAGGGCGCGATGCTGCTCGACGGCGAGGTCGTTCCCGCATCCGTCGCCCTGGAGCGGCTCGGGCTCGAGCCGCTGGTGCTGGGCCCGAAGGAAGGACTCGCGCTGATCAAC
This sequence comes from Alphaproteobacteria bacterium, assembly GCA_028293055.1. GTDB lineage: Bacteria > Pseudomonadota > Alphaproteobacteria > Sphingomonadales > Sphingomonadaceae > Allosphingosinicella. The sequence goes on along the minus strand of JAQGLD010000621.1, from coordinate 2,115 downwards.
GGCACCCAGGTCTCGACCGCGATCGCGCTCGACGCCTTGTTCACGAGCGAGCGGGTCTTCGCCGCCGCTCTGGTGGCGGGCGGCTTGTCGACCGATGCGCTGAAGGGCACCGACGTCCCGTTCGATGCTCGGATCCATGCCGCGCGCGGCCAGCCCGGACAGATCGCGGTCGCAGAAATCATGCGAGTGCTCCTCGCCGACAGCGAGATACGCAGCTCGCACGCCGATTGCGGCAAGGTCCAGGACCCGTACAGCTTCCGCTGCCAGCCCCAGGTGATGGGCGCGGTGCTCGATCTTCTCCGCCACGCCGCACGGACGCTCGAGACCGAGGCCAATGCCGCGACCGACAATCCCCTGCTGTTCGACGAGGAGGCGCTGTCGGGCGGCAATTTCCATGCCCAGCCGATCGCGTTCGCAGCCGACATGCTGGCGATGGCCTGCTGCGAGATCGGCTCGATGTCCGAGCGGCGCACCGCCGTGCTGGTCGACCCCAAGCTGAGCGGCCTTCCGCCCTTCCTGGTCGCGGACAGCGGGGTCAATTCGGGTTTCATGATTGCCCACGTGACCGCTGCCGCTCTGGTGTCCGAGAATAAGAGCCTCGCTTTCCCGGCGAGCGTCGACACCGTTCCGACCTCGGCCGGTCAGGAGGACCATGTCTCGATGGCGACCCACGCCGGCACCAAGGCACGCCGGATCGCCGGCAATGCCGCGGGCGTGGTCGGAATCGAATTGCTCGCCGCCTGCCAGGGGGTCGATTTCCATACGCCGCTGAAAAGCTCGCAGAGGCTGGAAGTGGCGCGAGCCGCGGTGCGGGCCGAAATTCCCCATCTCGCCTCAGACCGCTATCTCGCGCCGGAGCTCGAATGGGCGAAGCGGGCAGTGCTCGATGGGATGCTGACCGGTGAAATCGAAGGGGTGCTGTTCCAGTGACCGCATGGCTCGCCGTCGGAACGAACCCCACACGAATGTGGGGCATGACGTCGCGCGATCGGCTCGAGCGAATCGCGCGCGCCCAGGGCTTTGCGCCCTTCTCGGAAGGGCTCGGCGCCGCTCTGATCGCCAACCTCGATTTCGTCTTCGACCCGGCCTGGCTGAAGCAGATCGCTGCAATGCCCGACCATGTCCTGACCCTCGGGGGCGTCCCGGTGCTCGCCAATATCGGGCGTCCGGAGGCGCGGGAGGCGGTCGCCGGAGCGATGGAGGGAAACCGGCCGCTGGCGACGTCAGACGGCCTCGTGCTGATCGACTATGAGAGCAGCGGCGCGATCGAGAACGAAGCGCTGCGCAAGCGCGAGAAGCCGTTTCTCGGCCGGCTCGAGCCCGCAAGCGTTCGCGCGCTCGAACGCGCCAGTTACGCCGGCGCCTATAAGGGCGTGACCGATGTGCTGACCAAATATCTCTGGCCGGAATGGGCGCTGGCGCTCACCCGGGCCGCGGCTCGAATCGGGCTCAGCCCCAATATGGTGACCTCGATCGGCGCAATCCTCTGCGTGATCGCAACCTGGTGCTTCTGGGAGGGATATTATTGGCAGGGCCTGCTGATCGGCCTCGTCTTCATGATCCTCGACACGGTCGACGGCAAGCTCGCCCGCTGCACGATCACCTCGTCCTGGTGGGGCAATATCTTCGATCACGGCATCGACCTCGTCCACCCGCCGATCTGGTGTTATGCCTGGGGCGTCGGCCTGGCCCATTGGGGCCTCGCCTTCCGGCCGGCCATTTTCGCGCTGATCATGGCGGTGCTGGTCGGCGGCTATGTCGTCCAACGGCTGATCGAGGGCGCCTTCATCAAGGCATTCGGGATGCACGTGCATGTCTGGCGCAAGGTGGATTCCGATTTCCGGCTGATCACTGCGCGGCGCAACCCGAACTGGGTGATCCTGCTCGTCTCGCTCGCCTTCGCGCGGCCGGACTGGGGACTGGCCGAAGTGGCGGCGTGGACGGTAATTTCACTGGTGGTGCACGCCATCCAGCTGGCCCAGGCCTTCGCAGCGCGGGCGCGCGGGCGCGAAATCCGGAGCTGGCTGGCTTGAGCTTCTCTCCTCCTGTCCTCAGGCAGGAGGATCCCAGCCCTCGATATCCTCGGGCCGGTCGATTTCCGCCCAGTGGCCGCGC
>JAQGLD010000611.1 GCA_028293055.1 Alphaproteobacteria bacterium | reverse complement strand
GGATCGAGCAGGCGCGAAGGCAGCAGGGATTCGCGGAATGGCAGGCTCCATCCGAAGACGTCGCGCGAATCGCCGGCGATCGCACCCGGGCGGCGCTCGAGCACGCGGCGATGGGTCTCCGGAGTGGTGGTCACGAACCGATAGGAATCGTCGCGAAGCGCCGCGAGCAAGGCGAGCAACGCCTGGTCCGCCTCGTTCACGAATCGAGGTCCGGAAACTCCGCGCTTCCGCCGGCGAGCCGGGCGGCGACCGCAGTGGCGAGATCGGAAGTGGCGAGGGCGCCTGCGTTCCACATCGCGACATGCCGCAGCCCCTCCTCGACCGTGCGCCCGCGGCTGTAGTTGAGCGACATCTTGGCGCCTGCAACGGCGAGCGGAGACTTGGCCGCGATCGCCCGGGCCAGATCGAGCCCCTTCTCTATCGCCGATTCGCGATCGGGCGCGATCCGGTTGACGAGGCCATGGCGCAGAGCTTCCTCGGCCTCCATCCTTCGGCCCGTATAAGCGAGCTCGCGGACCAGACCGTCGGGAAGCAGGTGGGACAGGCGCTGCAGCGTGCCGAGATCGGCGGTGATCGCGACATCGACCTCGGCGACCTGGAAGAAGGCGCCGGCTGCGGCGATCCGGATGTCGCACGCGGTGGCCAGGTCGACTCCCGCGCCGATGCAGCCGCCGTGGATCGCCGCGATGACCGGCGGCCGCGCCGCCTCGACCGCGCCGAAACAGGCCTGAAGCCAGGAGACATGGCGCAGCCGAGCCTCGGCCGCGCGCCCGGGATCGCGGTCCGGCGCGAATTGCGCGCCGGCATAATGAAGGTCGATTCCGGCGGTGAAATGGCGGCCGCGGCCGGAAATCAGGATCGCGCGAACGCCAGGATCGGCGCCGAGCGCCCGGAACGCCTCGCCGATCGCCCCGAACATCTCGCCGTCCATCGCGTTGAGCCTGTCCTCGCGCGCCAGCTCGACATGGGCGACCCCGCCCTGCCGGCCGATCTCGATCCTTTCGCTTCCCATCCGCCGGCCTCTTTCTTTAGACCCGCGCTCATGACGCGTTTCACGGTCAACGGCCAGCCCGTGCAGTACAGAATGGACCCGGAAACGCCCCTGCTCTGGGCGCTGCGCGACGCGTCCAACCTGACCGGGACCAAATATGGGTGCGACAGCGGCGAATGCGGCGCCTGCACGGTCAATGTCGACGGCAATGCGGTGCGCTCATGCCTGGTCGCGATCGGCCGCCTCGAAGGCAGCTTCGTGACGACGATCGAAGCGCTGTCGCGCGATCGTTCGCACCCGGTGCAGCAGGCCTGGGTTGCGCAATCGGTCCCGCAATGCGGCTATTGCCAGTCGGGGATGATCATGGCCGCGGCCGCCTTGCTCGATCGGATCCCGGCGCCGACCGACGCGGATATCGACGCCGCGATCACCAATATCTGCCGCTGCGGCACCTATCCCCGAATCCGCGAGGCGATCCACCAGGCGGCTCGGGTCAAGTCCGGCGAGGAACGAGTCTCGGCAGCGCCGCCGCCGGGAATCGATCCGGCCGATGCCGCGCGCTCGACCCCCGCGCTGAGAATCCCGCCTCGCAAGGATTCGAGCCGCTGATTCCTTTCGGAACGTTGCACGAGGAGTTCAGCAACGGCTCATCGGCCAGGGTGCACAAGCCATCCCATGACGGGCGGCGGAGGGCCCCCCGGACGAGAGGAGAGACCGATGCGTAAGGCGTTGATCGGGATTTTGATGGCGGCGACGGTGGCAACCCCGCTCGCGGCCCAGGACAATCAGCAGAATTGGCGTCACGACCGTGGCGAAGCCCGCAGCGAGAATCGCGGTGACCGCGGCGAGCGCGGCGGCGGACGCCAGCAGCGTGAACAGGCGCAGCCCGCCCAGCAGGCGGCGCCGCAGCAGGCCGCGCCTCAGCAACAGGCGCCCCAGCAGCAGCGCCAATGGTCGCGCGGCCAGGCCGCGGGCGGCCAGCGCCAGCAATGGCAGGGCAATCAGGCTCAGGCCGGCCAGTGGCAGGGCAATCGTGGCCAGGGCGCCCAGTCGACGCTCGACACGCAGGGCGTGATTCCGCGCTATCAGCGTCAGGGCGAGCGTAACCAGCAGCGCTACGGCAACGGCAACCAGGCCCAGGGCAATTGGTCGCAGAATGGCCGCCGCGACGACCGCTATCGCGACGACCGCCGCGACAACGGCCGCAACTGGAACAACAATGGCGGCAATTGGGGCAATGACCGCGGCAGCCGCCAGAGCTACAGCTGGAATCAAGGCTGGCGGAACGACAATCGCTACGACTGGCAGCGCTACCGCTATTCGAACCGGAACCAGTTCCGCGGCGGGTCTTATTACGCGCCCTATCGCAACTATCGCTACAATCGGCTCGGCATCGGAGTCGTGCTCGACTCCTTGTTCTTCGGCAGGGATTATTGGATCGACAATCCCTACGACTACCGCCTGCCGGCTTCGCCTCCGGGCACCCAGTGGGTCCGCTATTACAACGATGTCGTTCTCGTCGATGTCTATAGCGGCGAAGTGATCGATGTGATCTACGACTTCTTCTGGTAGCCGGCGGGGGGCCTGCACCTCGTCCCCAGCGAGAAGTCATGGAAGCCCGGAGCGCGCGAGCGCTCCGGGCTTTTCACTTGTCTTCGCAAGCCCTCGACAGCACAACATCCCGGTCAGAAAAAGGGGTGCCATGCTAGCTCGAATCCTGCTGCTTCTCGCCGCGCTGTTCGCCGTACCGGCCGCTGCCGAAACGATCATCGTCCACGCCGGCCACTTGTTGGCCGACCCCTCGCGTCCCGAGGCCGGACCCTCGACGATCACCATCGTCGACGGCCGAATCACCGCAGTCACCGCCGGACTGCAAGCGCCGCCGCAGGGCGCGCGCCTGGTCGACCTCTCCGCCAAAACGGTGCTGCCCGGGCTGATCGACGCCCATGTCCATCTCACCGCGGTGCCGGGCGAAGCCTTCTGGCAGGAGGCGGTCAACACGGACGAATATTACGCCCTCGTCGGCGCCCACAATGCGCTGACCACGCTTCGCGCCGGATTCACAACGGTTCGCGACCTCGGTTCCGGGCCGCAGAACGGCTTCGCGCTGCGCCGGGCGATCGAGCAGGGACTGGTCCCCGGCCCGCGGATGCTCGCCGCCGGCCAGGCGCTGTCGGTGATCGGCGGCCATGGCGACGTCTCGGGCTACCGCCCCGAGGTGATGGCGGCGCTCGACGGCCACAATACGTGCACCGGGGCCGACCAATGCGCTGCGCGGGTTCGCGAGGCGGCGCGAAACGGCGCCGACGTGATCAAGTTTCACGCCACCGGCGGCGTGCTCAGCCAGGGCGACAAGAGCCTCGGCCAGGCCTTTTCCGACGCCGAGATGAAGGCGATCATCGACACCGCGCACAATCTCGGCCTCAAGGTCGCAGCCCATGCCCATGCCGATGCCGGAATCGCAGCCGCGGTCCGAGCCGGAGTCGATTCTATCGAGCACGGCACCTTCGCCAGCCCGGCGACGATCCGCCTGATGAAGGCGCGCGGCACCGTGCTCGTCCCGACTCTGATGGCGTTCACCGGAATCCGGGAGAGGCTCGGCAAGGGCATCTACACACCGACCGTCGAGGACAAGGTGCGGATGACGCTTGGCGAGGTCGGCAAGGCGGCGCGGCTCGCCCATGAGAACGGCGTGCCGATCGTGTTCGGCACCGACGCCGGAGTCTATGAGCATGGCCGCAATGCCGGGGAGTTCGCCGAGCTCGTCGCGCGCGCCGGACTGAGCCCCGCCGAGGCGATCGCGTCGGCGACCACCGCTGCTGCACATCTGCTGGGCCTCGACAGCGAGGTCGGCCGGATCGCACCCGGTTTCTCGGCCGACCTGATCGCGGTGGACGGCGACCCGCTGAAGGATGTGCGTATCCTGGAGCATGTCGACTATGTGATGGTGAAAGGCCGTACCGCCCCGTGAGCAGCCAGCCCGCCAGCGACCCCGGCGCGCTCTACCGGATGCAGCTCGGCGCCTACGTGAGGGCGCGGCTGCTGCAGACTCCGAATGCCCTCCAGATACCCGCCACCGGGCTCGACATCTTCGTCGTCCGGGATTTCCTGAGCCCAGAATTGTGCACCAAGGTGATCGCCCTGATCGACCAGGACCGAGTTCCGTCTGGCCTGCTCGCGCCGACCGAGGACCCCGAGTTCAGGACCAGCGAGAGCTGCAACCTGCGGCCGAACGACGCGGTCAACCGCAATGTCGAGGCGAGGATCAACAATCTGGTCGGAATCCAGCCGACCCATGGCGAGACCATCCAAGGCCAGCGCTATGCCGTCGGCCAGCAATTCAAGCCGCACCACGATTTCTTCCACAAGACCGAAGCCTATTGGGAGGAGCAGGAGAAGCAGGGCGGCCAGCGGACATGGACCGCGATGATCTTCCTCAATGTGCCGGAAGCTGGCGGGCAGACCTATTTCCCGAACGCCAATGTCCGGGTGACGCCGCGCACCGGCAATCTGCTCGCCTGGAACAATCTCGACGAATTGGGCGAGCCCAACCCCAATTCGCTCCACACCGGAATGCCGGTCGAAGCCGGGACCAAATATGTGATCACCAAATGGTATAGGGAACGGCCCTGGGGATGGTGGAATACGGGCACATCCGAACAGACCGTCTATTACTGACTCCGCCGGGGCCTTCGTCCGCGAAGCCGCGCGACCCGTCCTTGCTCATCTGCCCGAATCGGGCGCCACAGAGGTGTATATGAACAGCTTCATTCCGCTGCTTGCCGCAGCCACGATCCTGGCAACTCCCGCATTCGCCGCGCCGGCGCGTCACGCCGTCAGGCCGGCCACCTTGCACGCGCAGAGCGAAGGCGAGAGGCTCGCCGCTCTGTTCCACGCCAGCGACGAGGGCGGCTTGCGACGCAACCCGATCAACGCCCTCGTCCGTGGCGACCTGCGCTACGCCGACCGGTTCGGCGACTATATCAGCGACGCCTATCTGGCCGGGGAGAAAGCGGCGGCCGAGGCGGACCTTACGGCGCTCGCCCGGATCGATCGCTCGAAGCTCTCGGCAGACGACCGAATCTCCTACGACGTGTTCAGATGGCAGACCGAGCTCAATCTCAAGGGCTTCGCTCCCGAGCTGACCAAGGCGGTCGTCGACCGTCCGATCGACCATTTCAACGGGCTCCAGGTGTTCGTGCCCGACCTCAGCTCGGGCGAGGGCGCGGCACCGTTCAAGACGGTCGCCGACTATGACAACAATCTCAAGCGGCTCGACGGCTATATCGTCTATCTCGACCGCGCGATCGGACGGATGCGCCAGGGCCTGGCCGACGGAATCGTCCAGCCCAGGCTGGTGATGAACAATGTCGTCGCCCAGCTCGACGGCCTGCTCGCCCAGGGCGTCGAAGGCTCGACCTTCTACAAGCCGGTCACCAAATTCCCGGCCAGCATCGGCGCTGCCGATCAGGCGCGGCTGAAGCGCGCTTATGCCGCCTTCATCCGCGACCGGCTCAACCCGGCCCATGCCCGGCTGCGAGCCTTCATCCACGACGTCTATCTGCCCAAGACGCGCGACAGCGTCGGCCTCGGACAGATGCCCGGCGGGCCCGCGCTCTACCGCTATCTCGTGGAATCGAGCACGACGACGGGGATGAGCCCGGAAGAGATCCACCAGCTCGGCCTTCGCGAGGTCGACCGGATCCACGGCGAGATGGAGAAGGCCAAGGCGGCCGCTGGCTTCAGCGGAAACCTCCAGCAATTCGCCGATTTCCTGCGCAGCGACGCCCGCTTCAAGCCCGCCACCGCAGCTGCAATGCGCGACTCGTTCTTCGCGATCGACAAGCGGATGGAGCAGGTCGTCGCTCGCGATTTCTCGACGGTTCCGCGCTCGCCGCTCGAGATCAGGGCGGACCCGCCCTACAAGGAAAAAACCGCGGCCGGCGGCGAATATATGCAGGGCACTCCCGACGGCAGCCGCCCGGGCGTGTTCTTCTACAATTCATACGACCTGCCCTCCCGCTACACGTGGGGCTATGAGACCCTGTTCCTCCACGAGGGGATTCCCGGCCATCATTTCCAGATCAGCCTGGCGCAGGAGAATGCCAAGCTCCCCGCCTTCCAGCGCTTCGGCGGCAACACCGCTTATGTCGAGGGCTGGGCGCTTTACTCCGAGAGCCTCGGCTACGAGCTCGGCTTCTACACCGATCCCTATCAGAATTACGGCCATCTCAACGACGAGATATTGCGGGCGATGCGCCTGGTCGTCGACACCGGAATCCACGCCAAGGGCTGGGGCCGCGACCAGTCGATCAAATATATGCTCGACAACAGCGCGATGAGCCCGACCGACGCCACCGCCGAGGTCGAGCGCTACATCGCAATCCCCGGCCAGGCGCTTGCCTACAAGGTCGGCCAGCTCACCATCAGGCGGCTGCGCAGCCGCGCCGAGGCGGAGTTGGGGTCGAAGTTCGATGTCCGCGATTTCCACGCCCAGGTGCTGATGTCGGGAGCGCTTCCGATGGCGGTGCTCGAGGCCAAGATCGACGCGTGGATCGCGGCGAGGAAAGCCGCCTGAGCGCGGCGCCCCGCGCGCGACAGAGAAGCCGAACAGGCTTATGATCGGCCTGCACTCCCGCATTTCGACGAGCGCGGGAGGGTAGGCCGTGTCGCGGCCAATGAACCTTTTCCGCGGCGGCGGCACTCAGGCTGCAAGGGGTGCGGATGTTGAACAGGCCGGCCGGCCGCGGAAAATTCGGGATGGGTGCGGACGACGAGGCGCAGCTGGTCGAGCGCATCCGGGCGCGCGACCTGCGTGCGTTCGAGCAGCTGTACAAGGCGCAGCACCGACGGCTTTCGCGTTTCCTGTCGAACATGCTGCGCCGGCCGCATCTGGTTGAGGAGGTGTTGAACGACACGATGATGGTCGTGTGGGACAGGATCGAGAGCTTCAACGGCGACAGCAAGCTGTCTTCGTGGATGTTCGGCATCGCCTACCGCCAGGGGCTGAGCGCGCTCCGGCGAAACGACGATCCCATCGAGGATGTGCGCTCCGAAGCGCGGCCGAGCACCGACCCCGACCCCGGCGAGCTGGCTGACGCCGTCCAGTCGCGACGTGCGCTCGACCTTGCGATCGATGCCTTGTCTCCGGCGCATCGCGCCGTCGTCAACCTCACTTATTTTCAGGAGCTCGGCTATCGCGAGATCGCAGAGATCATGGAATGCCCGGTCGACACGGTGAAGACCCGGATGTTCCACGCCCGCCGGCTTCTCAGGCATCACCTTTCCGGCGAACTCGCCGACTGGCTGTAAGGCATCGAGTCATGAGCCAATTCCCGATTTCCGAAGATCGCCATTACGAGGCGCATCTGCTCCTGCCATGGTATGCGACCGGCCAGATCGACCGCGCCGATCGCGCCGTGGTGGAGGCGCATCTCGCGGAGTGCGAATCCTGCCGTGCCGAGCTTGCGGGCGAGCACTCGCTGAGGCGCGAACTCGAATCGGCCGCCGAATCCGGACCCGGCTGGGCTGCGCTGGCCGTGCGATTGCGCTCTGTATCCGCGCCGCCGGCCGCGCGTCCGCGTCGACGGCCCTGGGCGTCGCTGATCGGCGCGGCCCGCCGGCCGACTGTGCTTCGCTGGACCGTGGCCGCGCAGTTCGTCCTCCTGGTCGCGCTCGGCGCACTGATCCTCGCGCCGCAGCCGCGCAGCGCGGACTATCGGACGCTCGGCGAGGCGCCCACTTCGCGGGGCGCGAATGCGATCGCGATATTCCGTCCCGAGACCCGTGAATCCGAGCTGCGCGCGCTGCTCGACGCGAACCAGGCGCGGCTGGTCGGCGGCCCCACCGCCGCTGGCGCCT
>JAQGLD010000581.1 GCA_028293055.1 Alphaproteobacteria bacterium | reverse complement strand
CGCGCTCAGGCGGGTGCGGGCCGAGCTGGCCTTGTCCGAACGGCGCCGGATCGCGCTGATCAGCACCGGTGAGGCGGCCGCGCGCCTTTACCCGGCGCCGGCCGCATTCGACGCGGCACCCGCGGTCATCAGGGTTGGAGACAAGATCGATCTGACCGACCTTGCCGGCCGCCTCCAGGCGATCGGCTATGTACCCGACGATCGGGTCGACGAGCCCGGCGAAATTGCCGAGCGCGGGCAGGTTATCGACATTTTCCCGGCCGACGCCGGCGAACCCTATCGGATCGAAGCGCAGGAAGGCCGGGTCGCGTCGATCCGGCCCTATGATCCGGTCACCCAGCTCGGCACCGGCGAATGCGAGCAATTGGAGCTTGGCCGGGTCACCGAGCCCGAGCTCGGCGAGGGCGTGCCCCTCCTCGCGCATCTGCCAGAGGCTGCGGTCGGGCTCGACCATGGTGCCGACCGGCGACGCCGAAAATTCCTCGGCCTTGCGGCCGACACAGCCCGCAGGCGCCCGGCCAAGGCATTGCGCGACATCTGTCCCGACCCAGTGTGGACGCACGCGCTCGCGGAGCGGCCGGTTCTCGACCTCGCGGCGATCGGCCAGGCACCGCCCCGCTTCGCGGAAAGCCGAGCCCCTCAGCGAACCTTCGCCAAGACGGCGCGCCAGGCAATTGCGGACGGAAAGACCCTGGTGCTGATCGGGAGTGCTCGCGATCTTCGCTTCCTTCGGAGCCGTGTCGCCGCGGCCGTCGGCTCCGAACCGCAGGCGGTGGCGAGCTGGGCCGAGGCAAAGCTGGCCGAGCCGGGAACCATCGCATTGCTCGAAATGCCCATCTCGCGCGGCTTCGCGATCGGCGATGTACTCGCCGTGGCCGCGGGCGACCTGCTCGGCAGTCGCGCCCAGCGCGATTCGACCGACCAGGCGCGGGGAGACATACATCTTTTCGACTATGGCGAGGTGAAGACCGGCGACGTCGTCGTCCACGAGGACCATGGGGTCGCGGTTGTCGCCGGGCTCGAAAGGATTGGTACTGGCGACGAGGCGAGCGACGCCATCATCCTGCGCTTCGCCGGCGAGGCGCGCCGTCTGGTGCCGGTCGCCGAGGCCGACCGGATCTGGCGCTATGGCGCCGACGAGGAAGCGGTCACGCTCGACAAGCTCGACGGCTCGACCTGGCAGAAAAGGCGCGGCGACGTCGACGCCGCGATCGCCGACACCGCGCGCGGCCTGATCGCGCTCGCCGCGGAGCGGCTGACTCGTCAGGCGCCGGCGCTTGAGCCCGATTTCGCAGCCTATGAAAGGTTCGTTGCGGGTTTCCCGTTCACGGAGACGCCCGACCAGGCGCGCGCGATAGACAGCGTTCGTGCCGACCTCGCCTCCGGCCGCCCGATGGACCGGCTGGTGATAGGCGATGTCGGCTACGGCAAGACCGAGGTCGCGCTTCGCGCCGCGGCGATAGCGGCGCTTGCCGGTCGTCAGGTGGGGATCGCCGCACCGACCACGGTGCTCGCGCGACAGCATCTCGAGACCTTTCGGGAGCGATTCGAGGGCAGCGGGATCGCGGTCGCCGGACTGTCCCGGCTGACCGACGCCGCCGAAAGGAAGAGCGTCAAGGCAGGCCTTGGCGACGGCTCTATCGGCATCGTGATCGGAACCGGCGCTATTGCCGCCAAGGGCGTCGATTACAGGGACCTTGCCCTCGTCATCGTCGACGAGGAGCAAAGGTTCGGAGCGGCCGACAAGGCGAAGTTGCGCGATCTCGGGTCGGGCCACGTACTGACGCTGAGCGCGACCCCAATTCCCCGCACCCTGCAGAACGCCCTCGTCGGACTCCAGCAGCTCTCGGTGATCGCGACTCCACCGGCTCGGCGCCGGCCGATCCGCACGACGATCGGCACACTCGATCCAGTCGTACTGCGCACCGCTTTGCTTCGGGAGCGAAGCCGCGGCGGACAGAGCTTCGTCGTGGTGCCGCGGATCGAGGACATGGCGCCGATGGCCGAAAGGCTGGCCAAGGCCGCACCGGAACTCGAGATCCTGCAGGCCCACGGCCGGATGCCGGCCGAAGCGATCGACTCGGCGATGGTCCGCTTCGCGGGCGGCGACGGCGATGTGTTGCTCGCGACCAACATCATCGAGGCCGGCCTCGACGTGCCGCGCGCCAATACGATGGTCGTCTCGCGGGCGGACCGGTTCGGCCTCTCGCAGCTCCATCAGTTGCGTGGCCGGGTCGGCCGAGGCAGCCGCCGCGGCCAGATATTGCTGCTGACCGATCCGGAGTCCCGGATCGCGCCTCGCACCCTGGCCCGGCTCAACGCGCTCCAGGCTTTCGACCGGCTCGGGGCCGGATTCGCGATCAGCGCGAGGGATCTGGACATGCGCGGCGCCGGCGATCTGCTCGGCGACACACAGGTCGGCCATGTGAAGCTGATCGGGGTGGATCTCTACCAGCATCTGCTCGAAGCGGCGTTGCGCCAGGCGCGCGGCGAGACGGTCGAGCGATGGACTCCCCAGCTCAACCACGGGATCGGCGGCTATTTTCCGGAATCGTGGATACCGGAGGAAGATCTTCGCATCGGTCTCTATGCGCGCCTCGCCCGAATCGAGGACCTGCCGACGCTCGAAAGCTTCGAGGCCGAGCTCGGCGATCGCTTCGGCGAGGCGCCGGAGGAAGTAGGCCGCCTGCTCGCCGCGGCCCGAATCGCGGCGCTGGCGCGCTCGATCGGAATCGAGCGCATCGATTCCGGCCCGGCGGCGATCGCGATCACTCCAAGGAGCAACGCCAGGATAGACGCGGCGGCGGCCCGGCTCGAGCCGAAAAACGGCAGGCTGCTTGCCCCCGGCCCCTTCCCGGACGCCAATGAAAGGCTGACCAGGGTCGAGGCGCTGCTGCTCGACCTAGCCTGATCGTTGGCACGGCAAAGAAACTACAGTAAAATCAGGTGCGATCTTTGGCATCAATGGCTTCTATTTCAGCAACTTGTCCATCGGCTGCTTAAACTGCTCGAAAACATTACAGCGGTGACAGTCGATTGAAATGGCAATTTGTGGCCCCCTGCTGTATTGTTGCGACTGGCGATTCTCCAATGACTTGCCGAGGTCCAGCATGCACGTATTCCTGGCCAATCCCCGCGGTTTCTGTGCCGGTGTCGACCGGGCGGTGAGCATCGTCGACGAGCTGCTCGATACGGTCGACCAGCCGATTTACGTGCGTCATGCGATCGTTCACAATCATTTTGTGGTCGAGCAGCTTGAGCGACGCGGCGCGATCTTCGTCGAGGACGTGGACGAAATACCGGAAGGCTCGATCGCGGTGATGAGCGCGCACGGGGTCAGCCGCGCCGTGCTCGAGCGGGCGCGGGAACGTACCCTGAGGGTGATCGACGCGACCTGTCCGCTCGTCTCCAAGGTCCAGCTCGAAGTGCTTCGACAGACCGGCAAGGGCCGCACCGTCATCGTCATCGGCCATCGCGGCCATGTCGAGGTCGACGGGCTTGTCGGCCATCGCGATCCCAGCCGCGGCGGAGTCGTCGTGATCGAGACTCGGGAAGAAGCGGAAACGGTCGAGGTGCCGCGGCCGGATGCGGTCGCCTATGTGACGCAGACCACCTTGGCAGTCGAAGCCACCCGCGAGATCGTCGATGTGCTTCGCAGGCGATTTCCGGCGCTGGCCGAACCGCATGGCAGCACGATCTGCTACGCCACCCAGAATCGCCAGGATGCGGTGATCCAGCTTGCCCGGCGCTGCCAGGTGATCGTGGTGATCGGCGCGCCCCACAGTTCCAATTCGCGCCGGCTGGTCGAAGTCGCGGAGGAAACCGGCGCCCGCGGGGTGCTGATCGAGCGGGCGTCCGATCTGACCACGGAGCTATTCGCGAGCGCACGCCATGTCGGCGTCACCTCGAGCGCTTCGGCGCCCGAAACGCTGATCGAGGAAGTTGTCGCCTGGTTGACTGAACATCTTCCGGTCGCCAAAGTTTACGACATTGGCGAGCGAGAGACGATCAGCTTCCGTCCGCCCGCCTCACTGCGCGCATTGCAAAGAGGGTGACGCATATGACCGATGCTCGATTCGAATCCACGAACGCAGATCCGCCCGTTGGCCTCGAGGACGTGATCCGTACCGCCGGAGAGGTCGCCGACAAGGTCCGCGACGCAGCCGGCTCCGTCGCCCGGCTCGGCGAACGCGAGCTCGCCATGCTGGTCGGGATCGCGGAGGACATACGCGACAGCGTCGTCGCCCGCGAACGGCTCGAATCGGCCCGGCGGATCGAGACGATCCAGGGGGTCAGGCGGAGCGCGCATCGCAGCGTCGACCTCGGCTTCGACGCCGCCGCGGTCGGAGTCGATGTCGGAATCGACTTCATCGACGCCGCCTTCCGGCGGCCGAATCGGAAATCCGCGGTTCAGCCGCCGGTGGCGCCTGCCTCTGCTCCACCGGCGTCTGCGGCGATCTGAAACGGCAGCTCGTGCGGGTCGGACCCGTCCGGGCTGAGCGTGAAGAACAGGCTCCACTCGCCCGGCGCGATGTCGCCGGCGAGCTCGATCGTCACCACCAGTTTCTCGAAGTCGCGCGGCGCGACATCGAGTCGTTCGGGCGTGAACCGAACGACGAAGGCCGGCTCGGTGCTGCTGCCGTTGCGGGTCGCGCCGAGCAGACGCGGTTGTAGTCCGACCATCGGCTCGCCGCCGGGATTGTCGATCGAGAGGGGCACCCGTGCGGTGGCGCCAGGGTGGAGTTCGGGCCCTCGCCCCCGCGATCGGGTCTCGGTCTGGGCCGGACGCGCCGCCGCGGGCGTCATCCGGTCGCGGGCGGCCTTGACTGCGAGGCCGACGAAGCCGCCTACCGCGGTGCTGCCGTTGCGGAGCAGGCCAGCCAGGAAATTCTCGCCTTCGCGCGGCGGCTGGGGCCGCCCCGACGCCGCCTCGGCGACGGCGCGCGCCGCCGCGGCGCTGGTCTGAAGCACGAAACGGCCGGCCTCGACCGCGGTCATGGTCAGGCCTTGCGGAGGCGGAGCGCCTTCGTCCCTCACGGATGAACCGGCGGCGGGGCCGGAGGGCATCCGTCCTCGGGGCAAGGCTGCGGGGTGGCGACGGTAGCGCCGGTGATCCTGATCCCCATCAGCGTGCGCCCGGCCAGCTCGACTCCGATCGTATAATCCGAAGCGACATGCCAGCTGTTGCAGAAACGGACCTGCAGCGGGGTCCGCATCTGCAGCGCATGGTGGATCGGTTCGGCGAGCCCGGTCCGAACGACATGGCTCTGATGGTGGACATCGGGAAAGCGGTGCTCGAGCACCACTGGAGCCTCGCAGTCCCCGCGCAGCACGACCTCGCCGTGATGCTTGACGACGAGATCCTCGTCCCAGAGGTGCATGTGGACGATCGGCGTCTCGGTGCCGAGGGTAACTCCGCCGCCGAGACGATGGCGCAACGGCGGATCGGTCTCGCTACCGGACAGCGCGAAGGCGACATCTTCGGGCTGGGTGACGATGAGCCTTCGGGTTTCCTCGGCCACGATTTCTCTCCTCAGCGGATGCGGTAGACGTCCATCTGGAATTGCTTGCGGCAATGCCACGCCTCGAGGATGATCTTCACCTCGTGATCACCGCACAGGCAGGCGTGGACGTAGCGGATATTGCCTTCGTCCTCCTGCTCGTCCTTTTGGACGCAGAGCTCGCGGCCGTCGACGAAAATTGCG
This sequence comes from Alphaproteobacteria bacterium, assembly GCA_028293055.1. Lineage (GTDB taxonomy): Bacteria > Pseudomonadota > Alphaproteobacteria > Sphingomonadales > Sphingomonadaceae > Allosphingosinicella. The sequence continues at coordinate 18,102 of JAQGLD010000581.1, read as the reverse complement.
AAGTCGCAGCTCAACGAAATCTCGAACCGGTACACCCCGTGATTGAAGCAGCCGAGGCCGATCCACTCGGCGCGATAGGGAATGTCGATCTCTCGCAGGCTCCAGGGCTTGAGGTCGCTGGTCGGAACCCCGTCGGCGCACGCCTGGTCTGGGCCGATGTCGAGCCCGCGGCGGTCGACCTGCAGCCAGACCGGACGGCTCGCGCTGCACAAGGGGGCGAGCAATTGCACGCCGCGTACGAGAACCGGACGCGGGGTCCTGTCGATCGTCTGAGCGCCGAGATTGGTGTAGCCGGGCACCGCCTGGGCCAGGCCCGACATCGACTCCGCACCTGCGGCGATGGGAGCTGCGTCCGGCTTGCCGGCGGCGTCGATGGTCTTGTCCCCTGTGGCGGGGCCTCCGGTCGGTCGAGTCCGGTCGTCGCCCGACTCGTCGGAATCGCCGGCGGCCATTACCCGGACCTTGAGCTTGTCTCGCAGCGCAGCTTCGAGCAGCGCATATTCGGGAGCACCGCGCATCACCAGCAAGGCGCGCAGCATCGGATCGAACGGCTCGAGCGGAACGACATTGCCGGGACCGGAAAATTCGGGCGCGGTGGTGACGGTGACCACCATCATGTCGGTGAGCGGGCTGTGGCCGATCGCCTCGACGAACGCGTCGAACCGGTCGCCGCGCCCGCCGCCCCCGCCGACATCATTGTCGGAACCGGTCTCCATTGAGGTGATGAAGCGCTGCTTGGTGTCATATTCGACGGTCAGCGACTCGCCGCCCGCCTGGGCGGCGCGCGCCATCGCCGCCATCGCATCGGCGGTGACCCGCTCCGGAGTCTGCATCGGGATGACGAAGCGCTCGACACTACCGTCGACGAGCAGGGCCAGCGTGCCTCGATCGCTCGGCTCTGCCGGAGAATCGGGCGAATTGACGATCTCCATCCGCAGCCCGACCACCAGGCCGGTGGCACGGTCGGTGTCGCGCGGCATTTCCAGCGCGTCACGTGTGAGGCGTCGCACCCGGTCGATCGTTCCGGCGCCGCCGCCGGTCGCGTCATTGGCGGAGTCGCCGCCGAATTCGATCTCGACGGGCTCCGCCCGATCCATCGCGTCGCGAAGCAGCCCGAGCTTCGACAGCCGTTCGTTGAACCGCTCCGGATCCGCATCCAGATCGTCGATCGTATAGGTCGCCCGTGTGCCATCCTCGTGAATCAGAAAGGCCGAGGCCAGGCCAGCACGTCCGATCTCGATCGCTTCTACAAAACCCCTGCGTGTGGCCATGCTCGCCTCCTCTTATCCTTCTAGGGCCGCGGCAGATCGCCATTGTCGGCCAGATCCTCGAAGCTCGTTCCCTCGCGCCGGATGCGCAGCTTGCCGGGCAGGACCAGTCCCTGGGAGCTGGTTTCGCAGCCCTCGAGGCAGCCCTGCAGCTCCGCGACACCGGCCACGACTGGCGGCACCGGCTGCAGCGCTCGCGACTGTTCGCCGGCGATCTGATCGGCCAGCTCTCCGCCGACGCTGTCGATCATGCTTTCGACGACGCCGAGCATGATCCAGCCGACCACCGGGATCAGCAGGTCGACGAACACGTCGCAGCAGCTCTCGCTGGCGTCGAAATCGCCGACCTCTGCGCGGAACGTTCCGCTGCATTCGGTATCGGTCTCGACCACGTCCAGGCGCAGGAAGATCGCAGCCGAGAAGCTTACGTCGGGGTCCGGCCAGCATTCGATGTGAACCTCGGCTTCGCCTTCCGTCCACAAATGGCCCTCGGCGGTGTCGTGTTCGCCCGGGTCCGACGGAGTCACGGTGAGCGAGTGGAGGGTGGCGGTGCCTTCGGCGGTGGTCACTTCGGCGCCATCGCCGTTGAGACCGGGGAACTGGTCCGCAATCGCCTTCGCGATCGTCTCGTCGAGCATCGCGCGCCCGATCGCCAGCGCCAGCGCGTTGCCGCCGCGGAAATCGTCGGGCGCGAAATCGTCGGCCTCGGCCCCACTTCGCCGGTTCATCAATACCGCTAGCGTCCCGGTCGGCGGAAGCAGGAAACCTACAGGCGTGCTCAGGGGATGGTCCGGGTCTCCCGACCTCGGGGTGAAGAAGGGGAAACGCAGCGGCTTGAGGTAAGCAGCGGCCTGCTCCGCGATCAGGGCCTTGGCGTCCGCATCGGTGAACCAGGGCTCGCAAACCGATCCGAACCCGGCGAGGACCGCAATCATCTGCGGCTTGAGCGCACTGGCGATCTGCGCCGCGATCGGGCCGCCGCCATCGAAGGCGATGGTCGACGCGAGCGCCGGGTCGGCGGGCTCCTGCGCCATCAGAACGCAGACCGTTCCGCTCTGCTGATCGACTTGCCGGTAGAAGGTCGCGATACCGTAATTGGCCCACGGAATCGGATTGGTGATGGTGGCGTGGATCGGGAGTGTCACCTTGAGGTAATCGACACTGCCATGAGTTTCGAGCGTACCGTGAATCTCGGGATTACCAGCCTTGTTCGGCGGATTGAGCGTGGGATCGCGGGTCCCGTCATAAACGTTGAGAGTGTTCCCGACGGCGGTGAAGCTGTGGGTCGGGAGGCTTTCGTAGCGCGTGTGCAGCGCGGCTTCGAACCGGCCGGAGTCCAAAGTCGGCAGGCCGGTCAGCGACGGCACGGTCACCGCCGCCGGAGTGATGTCGGAAAATTCGATGCCAAGCTGGTCGTCCCCGTCGACCGGCCAGTGGTTGAGCTTGCCGGGCGCGGTCACCGTCGATTTCAGGGTCACCTGGCTAAGCGAAGGATCGGGCGAGTCCGGAATCTGGACGCTGATCTCGAGCGGCAGGTCGAAGCGGATATGCTTGCTGTCGTCGAGCGACAGATCGGCGGGATCGGTCTCGTCGTCCAGCAGCCGGACGCTCACCGTGGCGGCATGGCCGCCAAGGTTGACCGGAATCGGCGGCAAATTGTGCGGAAAGATCTCCTCATTCTTGAGCGCGAGATGAAAGATCGCCTTGAGCGGCCCAAGCCCGAGTTGCACGCAATAATCGAAATTGGCCGTATTGCTCATGGCCGCTTGCCAGCATCGACTCGCACCGCGCGAACGAAGGCCCGGAAACCGTCGACCTTCTCGCCCTTGGCGATCGCCCGAAAATCGGCAGGGGTGCGGAAGCGAAAGCCGCGGCGCTCGATCGTGCCTAGCTCGACGAGGTCGCGCACGACCGGATCATCCTTGTAGAACCAGGCCTGTTCGAGCGTCAGCGAGACCGGCACTGCACTGGCGGGCGGCAGATCCGGAAGCGGCGCATCCAGATCCAGCCTCCGAATCGTCGGCGGCGAAGGAGCGACTCCGAGTCGTGCCGTGACCTGGATCCGGCGAACCTCCGGGTAGCGATTCGTGCCCGGCAATCGCGCCGCCTTGAGGGAAGCGACGATGCCGCCGGGATCCTCTTCGCGATAGGCAGGACTCGCTGCCTCGGTCTGCCGCGGAGACAGTTTCCGTTCGACAAAAACCTGATTGGCCAGCCATTTGGGATCGTTCGGCTTCGGTCGTTCGCCAAGCTTGTGCTCAAGCTCATGCTCCAGCGCGGCACGCCGGTCGCGAAGCGCTTTCGGATGGCGCAATGCCTGAAGGACATGGCTGCGCAGCCGATCGGTCAGCTTGATCCCGTATTTCTCGAGCGCCAGCACCGGATTGGCGAGCAGCATGACGCTGAACTCGGGATCAGCTGCGAGCCGCTTGGCCAGCGGACGCGCCATAGCCAGCAGCTCACGCTCGGTATTAACCGTAATCGCCGAATGTTTCTGGGGATTTCCAAGAGGAAGCGCCCGAATTGGTCCAATTCGGTCGTTACCAATTCTTACCCCTTCTTCGATCTCAGTCATCGGAGCCCCCACGGCAACCCGCCGACGTACAAGAATGACCTTTGTCCGATACAAGGCGACAGAAACGAGACTCGGCGGTCGTAACGGAGACTATACCATTTTCTTGGACGATGGTAAGTGCATCTATTCGGAAACTTGGGGATCGGGGGCCATGAATTCCTTTGCCTTCGAAGGCGCCCTGGCCGGCCCAAGAAACGGGCTCGGACCGGCGGGCCCGTTCCCGGCCGCGGCGCTGACCGACACGTTCGATCGCCGCTGGCTCCATTATGCCTTCCTGTCCCGCGACGGCCGTCATGCCATGGTCGCCAACGCGGCCTGGCTGGGACCGGTCGACGATGAGGAGCCACCGAAGGAGCGATTTACCACCATCCTGCTGCTTCACGAGCGCGGCCAGCCGTGGTCGGCGAGCCAGTTCAACGCCGACATCGGGAACGAGCCATGGTCGGCCTTTCGCCTGCCGCACCCCCATTTCCAGCCCTACAAGCTCGGCATCGCCGCCTCCGCCGGAACCCCTCGGGTCGATCTCGACCTCGTCCGCACCAGCCGCCCGTGCAGCAGCCAGTGTGCCTTCTTCCACGGCGGCCAGCACCTTCGCTGGCAATCGGAAACCGGAGTGCGCGGCAGCGGCCGCTGGGACCTTGGCAACGGCCCGGAACCGGTCGACCTGATCGGCTATCACGAACGCGTGCGCGGCCGTTGGCGCTGGCCCGATCTCGGAGAATGGGTGTTCGGATTCGCCAACGACCTCGGCGGGGACCCGGGGCGGCCCCCGGCCTGGGCGGGCGTGTTCACCTTCATTCGTCCGGCTACCGACACCGAGCATGCGACCGCGTCGTTCATGCTCTGGAAGGACGGGCGGATGCGGCGGCACTTCCCGCGCCGCAATGTCAGTTTCGCGGTGCGCGGCGAGCTCGATCGGGACAAGGTGACGATGACTCCGCCGCTCGCCCGCCTGCTCGGAGTGCCCCCGATGGCGCCAGTCCCGAAAAGGCTGGCGATCGTCGCACGCCAGGGCGACGATGTCGTGATGCTCGATTTCGACGCCGAAGCCGCCGCCCGGGTGGTGATTCCGAGCGAGAACAGCATTCGCCCGTTCAGCGTCAACGAAGTCGTGGGAGATTGCCTGCTCGCCGGCCGGATCGGAGGCGAGCAATTCGCGATCGAGACTCGCGGCATCGTCGAGTTCGCCGGAGGCGCGGGTGGCGACTGAAGCGGCATCGGTGCTGGTCGCGACGATCGATTCGCTCGCCCGCCGGGCGCCGGCGATCATCGCCTCCGCAGCGCGCGAGCTCGGCTCGATACGCCTCGGCCTCCATTTCGGCGACGGCAGTTTGGCGATGCTGGCCGGCGAGCATAGCCGGCTGGTCGCGCGGCGCATCGAGACGCCCGAACCGGCCGATGTCGAAGTCTATTTCGACGACCGCTCGCTGGCGCGACTGTTCGACGGCTCGGGCCGGCCGGCAATCGAGGCCCTCGAATCCAGTCTCGACATGCGCGGAAGCCGCGAGGACCTGCTCGCCGCGTGGCGGTGTTTCGTCCTGCTTTCGCAGCGCGCCTCCGGTCTGCGAGCGGTCCAGGCGATATGGAGCGAGTATCGCGATTCCAAGGGCGAATGGGCCCCGCCGCCGCCCGGAGAGGCTCCGGATCGCCGCCTCGGCGAAGCCTTCTGGGAGCAGAGCCAGTGGCCTGCACTCGAATGGCTCGACCGCCGCCATCCCGCCGCGGTCGAGCTGATCGAGCGCGGCGAGCCGGTGCTCGCGCCGGCGCGGTCACTGTGGGACGGAAGGCAGTCGGGAAGCTGGCAGGACGCCCCGCTGATCTTCGACAACGATCTCGATGAGACGATGGCGCGCTGCAAGGGAATGGTGGTCGACCAAATCCTCACCCTGATCCCCGAGCGCGAGCCGAAGGCCGAGCTTTACGACCTCATGCGCGATTATGTGACCCGCGAGGGCAAGGGCCTGCGCCCGACTCTCGTGATCGCGACCTGCCTCGCGCTCGGCGGCAAGCTCGAGGACGGAGTCCGCGCCGCCGCGGCGCTCGAAATGTTCCACAACGGCTTTCTCGTCCACGACGATATCGCCGACGAATCCACCCACCGGCGGGGACGTCCGACCCTGCACATGCTCCACGGAGTCGGGCTGGCGGTGAATGCCGGCGACGCGATGCACCTGTTCGCGGTCGACCTCGTATTGTCCAACCTCGCCTCGCTCGGCCTCGCCCGCACCCTCGGCCTGATCCATGAGATCCTGCACATGTGCCGCGAGACGGTCGAGGGCCAGGCGATCGAGCTTGGCTGGATCCACCGCAACGTCGTTCCCCCGGCGGACGAGGATTACGGCCATATGAGCACCAAGAAGACGGGCTGGTACACATGCATCAGCCCGTGCCGGGTCGGCGCCGCCGCGGCTGGAGTCACCAGCCCCGAATGGCTCGACCGCTTCAACGAGGCCTTCCGGCTGATCGGAATCGCCTTCCAGACCCAGGACGATATCCTCAACCTGATCGGCGAGACCGCGCTCTACGGCAAGGAGGCGCTCGGCGATCTGCTCGAGGGCAAGCGGACGATCATGATGATCCATCTCTTCCGCACCGCGGCTGCGGAGACGGTCGAGCGGATGAGCGCGATCAATGCAATGCCGCGTCTCGCCAAGGATCAGAGCCTCGCGGAGGAGATGCTGGCCGCAATGCAGCAAGCCGGATCGATCGACTATGCGATCCGCTATGCCGACGATCTCGCCAATCGCGGAGTGGTGCGCTTCGAGGAGGATCTCGATTTCATCTCGGAAAATCCAGGCAAGGCGGTGCTCCGGCAGATCGCCAATTATGTGACGACACGGGCGCTGTGAAGGCGATTCCGGAAGCGCTCAGGGGTCGGTGGCGAGGCCCGGCGCTCGCGCTGGGATCGGCCTGCCTCCTCTCGGCCGGACAACCGCCGGCTTTCCCTCCGCCGCCGCCTCCCGAATCCTGCGTGAATGTCGGCGGTACGCTGACCTGCACGACGGTCGAGATCCAGCCTGCCCCACGATACGAACGGCCGATCGAGCGTCGCCGCCCGGATCGGCATCGCCCCGGCTACGATCGACCGCAACCCAGGCCTATCCCCGAACCTTATTGCCGCTATCGCGATGATGGCCAGCCGCTTTGCGGAGACCACAAGCCGCGACCCACGCCGTCCCGGCCGGTTCCCCCCGGACCGGTGACGCCGACTCCTGGACCGGTGACTCCGATACCAGGACCTGTGATTCCGAAGCCGGGGCCAGTCACGCCCACGCCAGGACCGATCGTACCGACCCCGGGGCCGGGGCCGGTGATTCCAAACCCGGGACCGATAACACCTGCGCCGGGGCCGGTGACACCAACTCCGGGCCCGGTCACCCCCACGCCGCACAGCCCCTGCACGATCTGTACGACCCCGCTTCCCGACTATCCGATGCTGCGACCGCTTTACTGGTCCTTCCCCTGGCTCGCCTTGCTCGCGCTCGTCCTCTCTATCCTGGCATTGCTGATCGCGCTGCAGCGGCGGGACGGTCCGGAGCGCAAGCGCGAGCCCACGAGCGCGCCGATACCCGGCATCGGCCAGGAGGCGGGCGATGGCGGCCTTTTTACGCTGGTGCCGATGGCCGACGACGATCACGATTTCGAGCGCCGGGCCGGGCTTGCCGGGCTCACTGCGACCGACCGTCAGCTGCTGGCCTTCCTCGACGCGCGAAGCGACGAGATGAGGCGCGTGCTCTGCACCCTGGCGCGGATGGGCGTGGCCTGGCGGCGCGCCGAGACGGACCGCGCCCGCACCTGGCTGCACAGCGTCGAGCCGCACCCCTTCTACAAAGGCGGACAAGTGCTGTTCGATTTGCTCGAATGGGAGGATTTCATGCTTGATGGGCCGCAGGCTACCGCCGATGCCAACGAGGTCGGCACCTTCCTGAGGCACTTGGCGGAATGGGTCGGCCTGCCGCCGCCAGGCACTCACATCACCGGCAATTTGCCGCCGCTCGAGCCGGGCTTCTATCTCTATCGGGATGTCGTCCTCGGTGCGATCGCAGCGGCGGTTGCGGCCTTCCCACAGAGCTGACTCGGCTGCCCGCACCGAGCCGATCGCAGCGGCGGCGGCAGAGCGAGCCCGGGCCGCGGCGGACCGAGACCCCCCGGCCCCAGCCGTCGTGCAGTTCGGTTGACAGGGGCGCGCCGCTCCTGCGACTTAGCGACACATCAGTTTGTCAGGCGGGCACAAATTTTCAATGGCGGAACAGGGGCAGGAGCAGGTCGATCAAGGGCCGATCGGGGAGCGGCTGAGACTTGCGCGCGAGGAAAAGGGGATCAGCCTCGAAGAGGTCGCTCGCCAGACCCGAATCCCGATCCGCCACCTCCAGCATATCGAGCAGGAGGAATGGGACGCGCTGCCAGCGATCACCTACACGATCGGTTTCGTGCGCTCCTATGCCAATGCGATCGGCCTCGACGGGCCGGTGATCGGTGCCGAGCTGCGCGCTCAGCTTGGCGGGGTTCCGCGCGGCGGTCCCGCCACCGCCCTCTACGAGCCCGCCGACCCGGCCAGGGTGCCGCCCCGCTCGCTCGCCATCGCAGCTGCGATCCTCGCAGTGCTGCTGATCGCGGCCTATCTGACCTGGCGCCATTATGCGCTCGGAGGCGGCGATCGGGGCAGTGAGATCGTCGCCGAGGCGGTGCCTGGTCCCGCGCCTCAACCGAAACCGGCGACACCGCCCCCCGCCCCAGCGGCGGCTGCGACCGGAGCGGTGGTCGTTGCCGCCACCGAGGCGGTCTGGGTCCGGATCTACGAGGCCGGCGCCGGCGGCAAGACCTTGTTCATGGGCACGATGAAGGCGGGCGACCGCTATTCCGTACCCGCCACTGCCTCCGCACCGGAAATTCTTACCGGGCGGCCGAACGCCCTTCAGGTGACCGTGGGGGGCACTTCGATACCTCCGCTCGGCCCGCCCGAGCGCAGGATCAAGGACGTCAGTCTAAAGGCGGCCGACCTCGCCGCCCGGGTTCAGCCCGGGGCGCCCGGCGCAGCGCCGCCGGCGGCCGTGGCGCATTAACCACTTCATCCGCACCCGCGACCGCTCTATCATGGTGGCGGGAGAGCTTGTCCGCCGGGGGGATTTCTGATGCGTTTCCTTATGCTTGGTCTCGTCCTGATGGCGGGTGCGGCAATTCCCGCGGCGGCCCAGAAGCCCGAGACGATCGACCGCAGGGTCGACCGGATCGAGCAGGAGCTGCGCGCGGTCCAGCGCCGGGTATTCCCGAATGCCGGTTCCCCGTATGTCGCCGGCGAAATTCAGAGCCAACCGATTACGCCGACTCTTTCGGGGTCCCCGGCCTCGAGCCCGGTCGCCGACCTTACCGCGCGGGTCGACGCGCTCGAGGCGCAGCTGCGGGCGATGACCAACCAGGCCGAGGAGAATAGCAACCGGCTGCGCCTGCTCGAACAGGGGATCGCCCAGCTCCGGGCTGAGAATGCGGCGCGCCTCGACGCCCTCGAACATGCAGGCGCTGCAACGGCTCCCGCTTCGTCGACCGCGGAGAGCGACGAGCCGCAGGCGCCGCACGCCGCGCCGTCGCGCGGCCAGCCGTACCGCCCCGCGACCGCGGCCGAAGCATCGGCCAGGCCCGCGACACCGGTCTCAACCCCGTCGCGCGGCAACTCGAACGTCGCTTCGCGAAGCGACGGCGCGGCCCCGACCGCGACGAATGAAGCCGATGCCGAGAACGCCTACAATGCCGGCTTCCATCTCTGGGAGCTGAAGCGCTACGCCGATGCCGAGCAGGCGTTGATTCAGGTCGGCAAGAAATATCCGTCGAGCAAATGGGCGAGCTGGGCGAACAATCTCGCCGGTCGCGCCTATCTCGATGACGGTAAGCCTGTTCAGGCGGCCCGGATCCTGCTCGCAAACTATCAGGAAAATCCCAAGGGCGAGCGGGCGCCGGACAGCCTGTTCTATGTCGGCCAGGCGCTGATGGCGGTCGGCAAGCCAGACGCGGCCTGCAAGGCCTATGACGAGCTGCAGGACGTCTATGGTCGCTCGCTGCGCGACTATCTCAAGCAGCGCCTTCCCGCCGCCCGAGCGGACGCGAAGTGCAGGTGACGGGTGCGAGAATTGCCGCAAAGCCCGATTGCCAGCCGGTTCGGCTTGCGCTAGTTCGAGCGGCGATGGCGACCATGAGCTCTTCCCCGAACGCGCATTCCGGACGCTGGTGGCGGTGGCCGTCTTTCGACGCCTGGCGCGCCTCCCCTTGCGGCTGATTCGAAGCTCCTAGATCCAGGAGCTTGCACCAACCGAGAGCAGGCCCGCCCCAGGCGGGCTTTTTTTTGACCTTCGACCAGTGGAATCCTCCGATGATCATCGTCCTCAAGCGGGAAGCGCCTCCCGAGACCGCCCAGCAGATTCTCGACCTGATCGCCTCAAAGGGCCTCAAGCCGCTCCATATGCCCGGGGTCGAGCGGGTCGTGCTCGGAGCGCTCGGTGACGAGCGCGTGCTCGCCGAGCTCGCCCTCGACAGCCACCCGATGGTGGAATCGCTGAAGCCGATCCTCGCGCCGTACAAATTGGTCAGCCGCGAGATGCATCCCCACGACACCGTCGTCCGATTCGGCAAGACCGCGATCGGCGGCCGCGGCTTCTCGGTGATCGCCGGCCCCTGCGCAGTCGAGACCCGCGACCAGATGCTCAACACGTGCAGCGCGGCGAAGAAGGCGGGTGCGCACGGAATCCGGGCCGGCGCCTACAAGCCGCGAACCAGCCCCTATGCCTTTCAGGGCCATGGCGTCGAAGGCCTGGAGATCCTCCGCGAGACCGGCGACAAGCTCGACATGCCGGTCGTTACCGAGGTGATGGAGACGAGCGATGTCGAGACGGTGGCGGCCTATGCGGACATGCTCCAGATCGGCGCGCGCAACATGCAGAACTTCTCCCTGCTCAAGGCGGTCGGGAAGTGCGGCAAGCCGGTCCTGCTCAAGCGCGGAATGGCTGCCCGAGTCGAGGATCTGCTGCTCGCCGCCGAATATCTGCTCGCCGAGGGCAATGAGCAGGTGATCCTGTGCGAACGCGGCATTCGCACCTTCGAGACTGCGATGCGCAATACGCTCGACCTCAATGCAATCCCCTATATCAAGCAGAAGACCCATTTGCCGGTGCTGGTCGATCCCTCGCACGGAACCGGTATCCGCGACCTGGTGATACCGATGGCGCTCGCCGCCGCGGCCTGCGGCGCCGACGGAATCCTCGTCGAGGTTCACGAAAATCCGGCCGTCGCATGGTCGGACGGGGCCCAGTCGCTCTATCCGGAGGGCTTCGAGCGGTTGATGGAGGCGCTGGACCCGGTGGTCAAGGCGGTCGGAAGGGAGCTCAGGTGAACGCCGATCCGCTCTCCGGCGGCAGCGCACGCGCGCTGACCAAGCGGCTTGCCGCAGCGCCCGACCGGCTCGCGCTTTACGCCGCGCTCACCGACGGCGGCAGGCCGGATACGTTGCTGATCGAGACCATGGCCGGGCCGAGCCTGATCATGGAGCAGGCAGCGGTGCGGATCGAATGCCGCGGGCTCGACGTCGATCTTCATGCGGTCAGCGCCGCCGGCCATGTCGTGCTGCGCATGGTCGAGCGCGGTCTTTCGCACCGGGTGGTCGAGCAGGCGGAGGACAGGCTGCGGTTGCGCTTCCCGCCGCCCGAGGGCGACGATTCCGAGGCGAGGCTGCTCCACGCGTCGCCCTTCGACACCCTCCGCGCCCTGGTCTCGGGGCTTCGCAACGACAGCCCGGAGGAGCCCTTCACCATCGCGGTGCCCGGAGTGATCGCCTTCGACCATGTCGACCTGTTCGAGGATTATCCGGCCAATGCCGAGGATGTGATCGGCCATCCCGACTTCGTCTTCTGGCTCGCCGAATCGCTGATCGTGATCGAGCCGGGCCTTTCGCCGCGCATTGTCTGCACCGCTTTCGCGACCGACGATCCGGCCGAAGCCGAGCGCGCCCATTTCGGCGCCGCCCAGCGCCTCGCCGAGCTTGCCGCGCGTTGCGAGCAGCCGGTTCCTGAAATCGTCGCTCCGATCGCCGGGCCGGCGCTCGCCGAGGCCGAGCCCGATCTGGACGATGCCGCCTACTGCGATGTCGTCACGCGGATGAAGGCGCATATCCTGGCCGGCGACGTCTACCAGATCGTGCCGTCGCGCACATTCCGCGCCGCCTGCCCCAATCCGCTCAAGGCCTTCGCAGCGGTCCGCCGGCTCGATCCGAGCCCCTACATGTTCTTCATATCGGGGCCCGAGCACCTGCTGTTCGGCGCCTCCCCCGAGACATCTGTGCGGGTGAAGCGCGACGGCGATTGGCCGATCGTCGAGGTCAAGCCGATCGCCGGCACCCGGCCGCGCGGCAGCAACAGCGACGAGGACGATCGACTCGAGGCGGATCTTCGCCTCGATCACAAGGAGATTGCCGAGCATATGATGCTGGTCGATCTCGCCCGCAACGACGTCGCTCGGGTCAGCATGCCGGGCAGCCGCCGGGTCGCGGCCCTGATGAGCGTAGAGCGATACGCCCGGGTCATGCACCTCGTCTCCTCGGTCAAGGGCTCGCTCGGGCTCGGCTTCGACGCGCTTCATGCGCTCCAGGCCTGTCTCAATGTGGGGACGCTTTCGGGCGCTCCCAAGATCCGCGCGACCGAGCTGCTCCGCCTCACCGAGCGGACCAAGCGCGGCCCCTATGGCGGCGCGGTCGGCTGGCTCAACGGCGATGGAATGCTCGACACCGGAGTCGTCATCCGCTCCGCAGTGGTCAAGGACGGCTTCGCTTATGTTCGCGCCGGCGCCGGCGTCGTTCACGATTCCGATCCCCAGGCCGAAGCGGACGAGACCCGCCGCAAGGCTTCGGCCATCCTTTCCGCCATTGCCGCCGCGGAGGCAGATCAATGAACATTCTCCTGATCGACAATCTCGATTCGTTCAGCTTCAACCTCGTCGAGGCGGTCGAGCGGCTCGGCGCCAAGGTGCGGGTGGTGCGCAATACGATCGGCGCCGCGGCGGCTCTGGCCGAGGCCGAACGGAACGATGCGATGATCCTGCTCTCCCCCGGCCCCGGCAGACCCGAAAATGCCGGATGCTGCATCGAGCTGATCGCCGCGGCCAAGGCACGCGTGCCGTTGCTCGGAGTCTGCCTGGGCCATCAGGCGATCGTGCTCGAGGCGGGCGGCGAGGTCGGCTCGGCGCCAGAGCCGGTCCACGGCAAGGCTTCGCTTCTCCCGCATGACGGCCGCGGGCCGTTCGAGGGATCCCGGGCCCGATCCGGATCGGGCGCTATCACAGCCTGTGCACTCGGCGGATTCCCGAGCGCTTCACCGTTCATGCCGAGATTGACGGGATGGCAATGGCGATCAGCGACCGCGAAGCGATGCAGACCGGCCTCCAGTTTCACCCGGAATCGATCCTGACTCCGGCGGGCAACCGGCTCCTCGCCAACATCTTGCGGAGCGCGGCCACGGCGCCGCGCCTGGCGGCGTGACGCCTAGAGCATCGCGCGGAAAAGTGGGTACCGGTTTTCTGCAAACAGCGATGCGAGAAAAAGCCAAGTCGGAGCCGGTCAAAGCTGGTTGAGCGTGCTCTTGAGCGAATCGATGTCCTGCTGGGTAACGGGCGCGCCGGTAATGTCGGTCGCGACCTGCTGGTTGTTGCCGCTCGAATCCCCCGACGCGCCGCCGGTGAAATCATAGGCGGTCCAGATGATGCCCGCCGCCCAGAACAGCGCCATGTAGCGGTTGGCGAAGATCGAGCGGTAGCGGAATGGGAACATGGTCCGATCATAGCCCGATCGGGTTAATGAAGCCCTGCTTGGGCGATGGCGCTCGACGCCCTCCCCAGCCCGCTTATCTTGTCCTAGGCTCCGCGGCGTGATCCAATCCCCTTCCCAGCCGCCGGTCGAGCGCTTTCGCAGCGATTGCGAGCGCCTGATCGGCTCCGACGGTGCACGAATCGGAATCGCGGTGTCGGGAGGGCCGGACAGCCTCGCTGTGCTGCTCCTCGCGGGTTCGGCCTTTCCAGGCCGGATTGCCGCAGCAACGATCGACCATCGGCTTCGCCCTGAAAGCGCGCGAGAGGCGCGCTTCGTCGCCGAGCTTTGCGACCGACTTGAAATCCCGCACGCCCTTTTGGAGGTGGAGGTGGACCCTCTGCGCTCGAGCGTCCAGCGGGCGGCGCGCGAAGCGCGCTACCGGGCGCTGGCCGGCTGGTGCGAGCGGGAAGCGCTGGGGTGGCTGGCGACCGCCCATCATGTCGACGATCAGGCCGAGACCTTGCTGATGCGGCTGATGCGGGGTTCCGGAGTCGCCGGCCTCGCCGGAATTCGCGCGACCGGGCCGCTTCCCGGAAGCCGGGCGCGGCTGATCCGACCTGTGCTGGGCTGGCGACGATCGGAGCTCGCCGCCCTGCTCGCCGCGGCCGGGGTCGAACCGGTGTCCGACTCGAGCAATCGCGATCCACGCTACGACCGGGTTCGGCTGCGACGGGAGCTCGAACAGGCTTCCTGGCTGGAGCCGGTATCGCTGGCGCGGAGCGCGGCCGCGCTCGCCGAGGCTGAGCTGGCGCTGGAATGGGCGGCGGACGGCGCATGGGAAACCAAGGTCGCGAGCCAAGGCGAAGAGATGCTGTTCGAGCCGGGAGGACTACCCGCCGAGATCATCCGCCGCATTCTCGTCAGGTTGCTTGGCGATTCGCGATCGTCGCCGCGAGGCGAGGAGATCCAGCGCCTTGCCGAGACGCTGGCGGCCGGGAAAACGGCGACGCTCGCCGGCTTCCGCTGCAGCGGCGGATCCGTCTGGCGTTTCGCGCGCGAACGCCCCCGCGGTCAGTGGCGGGTGAAATCGAACACGTAGGACAGAGCCGTGAAAGCGTTCGGTCCGGCCTCACGGGCGGTACCGATGGTCAACCAGATTCCCACACACGCCATTGCCACGACTTCGATGGCCACAAAGGCCACCAACTTCTTCATTTCCACATTCCTAGTAGCGCCCACCCCAAAAGGCGCTGCGAGACGATCGGTGCTCCGCCGGCAGAGCAGGCATCGGCACGGCGGAGACCCTGGTCTGATTCTCCGCATGTCCTCGCTAGGCCGGGGCGGGAGCGGTCACAAATCCGGGAAAATACTTACAAACAAATACTTAGCATTAATTTTCTGTTTACTTCCACCCCCCCGCGCGACCATGAACAATGCATGAGGCGGCGTAGTCGGGTCCTCCGGTTTGGAACAGCGCTTGCGAAACAGGGGCTTGGTCGGCACCGTGCCGACGCGGCACGACTTTCACCGGCGGTTCAGTTCGGGGAAGGCTTGAGCATCGTGCGGAAAACTGGGTACCGGTTTTCCGCGAACGAAGATGCGAAAACAAAAGCCTGGGGCATCTGTCGAAGTGAGGATTTCGGATGAGGATCGTGCTTGCAGGACTGTTGCTGGCGGCTGCGAGCTCCGCTTCGGCCGCCCCCGCGCCGCCGCCGGCGCCGCCCGCGCTCCCGAAGATCTTCCTCAGCCCGATGGGCGAGCCGTTCCGCGCCAGCACCGAGGGCGACGATCCGGTCACCGACTGGTTTCGCGGCGCCGATCGCGACGGCGACGGAGCGATCAGCCTGGCCGAGATGCAGGCTGACGCCGCCCGATTCTTCGCGACCCTCGACCGCAATCATAACGGCGAGATCGATCCCGAGGAGATCGGCCGATACGAGCATGACGTCGCTCCGGAAATCCAGCTGGGCGGGCAATTGACGCCGTTCCGTTGGGGCGCGAGACGCGAGCGCCGCGATCGCGACGACGAGCGCAAGGCTCGCGAGGACGGGTTGCAGGGCGCGGGGCGCCTGTCCTGGCTCAATATACCCGAGCCGGTGGCAGCGGCCGATGCCGACCTCAATCGAGGTGTTTCACGCGACGAATTTGCCCGCGCCGCGGCCGATCGGCTGGGCAGGCTCGACTCAAACCAAGACGGAAAGCTCTCCCGCGCCGAGCTGCCGCGACTGCCCGAGCAATGGACCGACGAGGAGCGCAAGGCGGCCAAGAAGCGGCTCAAGGACAAGAAGGCGGCCGACGGGATACCCATCCCGATCGACTGAGGCACCAGCCTCGGTAGCGGCGGGCGCGCTTCGGCGCCCGCCATACACGATCAGAGCAGGGCCGCCATCGCCCGGGCGGTGTCGACCATCCGGTTCGAGAAGCCCCATTCATTGTCGTACCAGGACAGGACGCGGACGAGCTTGCCCTCGAGCACCGCCGTCTCGAGGCTATCGACGGTCGAACTCGCCGGATTGTGATTGTAATCGATCGAGACCAGCGGCTCGTCCGAATATTCGAGGATACCTTTGAGCGGGCCGCTCTGCGACGCAGCCTTGAGCGCTCCATTCACCTCTTCGAGGCTGGTGTCGCGCTTCGGGGTGAAGGTGAGGTCGACGATGCTGACGTTGGGAGTCGGAACCCGGATCTCCGAGCCGTCGAGCTTGCCCTTGAGCTCGGGCAGCACCTCGCCAACCGCGCGAGCGGCACCGGTGGTCGTCGGGATCATCGACATCGCCGCGGCGCGGGCGCGGCGCATGTCCTTGTGGATCTGGTCGAGGATCTTCTGGTCGTTGGTGTAGCTGTGGATCGTGGTCATCAGGCCGCGTTCGATCCCTATCGCATCGTTGAGCACCTTGGCGACTGGGGCCAGGCAGTTGGTGGTGCACGAGGCGTTGGAAACGATGACATGATCGGCGGTGAGCTTGTCGTGATTGACTCCGTAGACGACGGTGAGGTCGACTCCCTTTGCGGGCGCGGAAATCAGGACTTTCCTGGCGCCGGCCGAGAGATGCGCGGATGCGCTCTCACGATCCGTGAAGAATCCGGTGCATTCGAGCACGATGTCGATCGCATTGTCGCGATGCGGCAGCTTGGCCGGATCCTTCTCCGCGGTGACATGGATACGGCGGCCGTCGATGATCAGGTCGTTGCCGTCCGCGGAGACGTCGCCCTTGTAGGCGCCGTGTACGGAATCGCGCTTGAAGAGCAGAGCGTTGGACTTCGCATCTGCAAGGTCGTTAACGGTCACCAGCTCGAGCTCGCCGCCGCCCTGCTCGAGCATAGCGCGCGCCACCAGGCGACCGATCCGCCCGAAACCATTGATCGCAACTCTCGTGGCCATGTCACTGATCTCCTTGTGAATTGAGCGCTGAGACGATGCGCGGCGCGATCGCGTCGGCAGTGAAGCCGAAATGTTCGAAAAGGTCTTCGGCGGGGGCCGAGGCGCCGAACCGGTCGAGACCGATGCTGAGGCCGTCGCGGCCCACATAATGCTCCCAGCCGAGCGTCGTCCCCGCCTCGATCGAGACCTTGAGCGTATCGCACGGCATCAGATCCGAGCGATAGGCATCGTCCTGCGCATCATAGAGGGACCAGCATGGCATGGACACAACGTCGGCGCCGATGCCCTGCCCTTCAAGGGCGTCCGCCGTGTCCAGCGCGAGCTTTACCTCCGAGCCTGTCGCGACCAGCACGACCCGACGTGGGGCCGCTGCGGAGCGGATCCGGTAGGCGCCACGCGCCGATAGATTCTCCGCCTTACGCTCGAGCCGGAATTGAGGGAGGTTCTGCCGGGTGAGCGCCAGCAGCGTGGGCCCGTCGCGCCTTTCCAGCGCCAGAGCCCAGCATTCGGCGGTCTCGACCGCGTCGCCGGGGCGGAAAACGGCGAGATTGGGAATCAGGCGCAGGCTGGTGACATGCTCGACCGGCTGATGGGTCGGACCGTCCTCGCCGAGCCCGATCGAATCGTGGGTCATGACATAGACGACCCGGATCTCCTGCAATGCCGAGAGCCGGATCGCGGGGCGGCAATAATCCGAGAAGACCAGGAAGGTGCCGCCATAAGGAATGATTCCGCCGTGCAGCGCCATTCCGTTCATCGCCGCGGCCATTCCGAACTCGCGTATGCCGTAATAGATATAGCGGCCGGAATAATCCTCTTTCGTCAGAGGCTTCTGGTTCTTCGTTTTGGTGTTGTTGGAACCGGTCAGGTCGGCCGAACCGCCGATCGTCTCCGGGATCGCTGCATTGATCGCCTCGAGTGCAAGCTCCGAGGATTTGCGGGTCGCGACATTCTGTGGCGTTTCGGCGAGCCGGTCGAGCCAGGCATCGAGACCGGTATCGACGGGGAGTCGATTCTCCATCCTGCGGACGAACTCCGTCCGCGCCGGGCTGGCGGCCAGCCGGGCGCGCCACGCCTCGTGCGGTGCCGCGGCGCG
>JAQGLD010000530.1 GCA_028293055.1 Alphaproteobacteria bacterium | reverse complement strand
CCAGAAGGCGCCGAGGACGCCGCTTACGCACGGACGGAAAGTCCCTACCGGCCCGCCAACACCCTCTTCGCCGAGGTCAGCGAGCTTCGCGCGGTGGCCGGCATGTCGCCGGAGATCTACCGGCAGGTCCGCCCCTATCTCTGCGCGCTTCCGACCACCGACCTGTCGCCGATCAACGTCAACACCCTGCTCCCCGACCAGGCGCCGCTGATCGCGATGCTGGCGCCCGACGCGATCAGCGTCGGCATGGCCCGCGAGGTGCTGGCCCGTCGCCCCGCGGCAGGGTGGAGCCATGCCAGCGAATTCTGGCAGGATCCGATGCTCAAGCGGGCGGCGATGCCTCCCGAGTCGCAATCGCAGCCCCAGCTCGCCACGCGCTGGTTCGCGCTCGACCTCAAGGTGAGGCTGCGCGGCTCGGAGCTGAGGGAGACCGCCTTGATCGATGCCCGGCGCCTGCCCGCGCGCGTCGCGCTGCGGCGGTGGGGGACGGACGAATGAGCCTCGTCCTCATCTTCCTTGGCCGCGAGGCGGGTTTCCACGCCTGGCTCCGCTTCGCCGACGATTCGATCGAGGCCGGCCCGGCGGTGGACGGCCTGGCGATCGGACCAGAGGACCGGGTGGTGGCCATCGCCCCTGGCGACAGCCTTGCCTTGCACTGGCTGGAGCTGTCCTCGGGACTCGCACCCGCCCAGGCGGTGGCCGCGGCGCGGCTCCTCGTCGGCGAGCGCATGGCCCAGCCGGTCGCGGATCTGCATGTCGCGGTGGGCCGGGAAGTCGAGGGCGAGATCGGACGCTGCGTCGCGCTGGTGCCGGCAGCGACGATGGAATCGTGGCTTGGCGATCTCGCCGGAATCGGAGTGGACCCCGCGGCGATCGTTCCCGAGCCCTTGCTGCTGCCTGTGCCAGAGGAAGGCATCGTCCGCTTCGACCGCGGCGACTATTCGCTGTTCCGAGCTCCGGGAGAAGCCTTCGCGCTCGAACCCGATACGGCCGACCTGATCGTCGCGGGACGAGTCCTGTTCGACATCGACCCCACGGTCTTCGAAGCATCGGCGCACGCGGCGGCCGAAGATCCGTTACTCGACCTGCGACAGGGCCCGTTCGCGCGGCGCCGGACATGGCGAATCGATCCGGCCCTGGTCCGGCGTCTCGCCTGGCTCGCGGCGGCGCTGGTCGTGGTCACCCTCGCCATCCAGGTTGCGACGATCCTGCGCTACACGTTCGGGGCCGATGCGCTCGAGGCCGAGACCAGGCGGGTGGCAGCCGCGGCCCTGCCGCGAAATCCGGGAGTCGCCAATCCCACGCTCGAGCTTTCGGACCGCCTGCTCGCGCTCCGCGGAGGCGGAGTCGGCTACGGCGCCATCTCTTCGGCCTTGTTCTCCGCAATTCGGGCGACCCCCAATGTCGAGCTGAACGGCTTGGCCTTCAGCCCCGACGGAAGTCTGCGGGCGACCGTGGCAGCGGACGATATCGCCTCGCTCGAGGCGCTCGATCGCCGCGTCGAGGCCGCCGGCTTCGCCGCCGATCTGGGTCCGCCGCGCAGTGGCGGCGGCCGCCGGATCGCCGATCTCGTGGTGCGGCCGTCATGACGCCACGCCTGACCGACTGGTGGCGCCTGCGCAGCCGCCGCGAGCAGGGACTGCTCGCATTGATGGCCGCGCTCGCCGTCCTGACCCTCGCCTGGCTGCTGTTCATCAGGCCGCTAGGCGATGCGGTGGCAGCGGCGAAGGAGCGCCACGACCGTGCCGTGATGGCGCTCGCCGAGGCCCGCGGCCAGGCAGCGATCATCCGCCGGTTCGAAGGCGCGCGAACGCCGACTCCGCAGGGCTCGCTGGAGAGCATCATAGCCGCGGCTGCCGCCCAGGCCGGATTCCAGCTTTCGCGGGTCCAGCCGGACGGCGAGGATCGGCTCAGCCTTTCGCTTGCCTCGGCCAAGCCGCAGGCGTTCTTCGCCTGGCTCGATCGGCTCGCGAGCGGCCAGGGGCTGGTCGTGGACCGGCTCAACGTGACCAGCAACAGCGACCGTACCCTTGCGGTCGAGCTGACGCTGCGAAGAAGGGGAGGGTGATGCGCATCCGTCTTCCGCTACGCCGCAGCCTGTTCTTCGTCAGCGCGTTCCTCTTCTGCGTTGTCGCGCTGCTCCCCTTGCGGCTGACTTTTGACTGGCTGGGCCTGGATTCGCGCGGCTTCGCGGCCCGCGAGGCAATCGGCAGCATCTGGCTCGGCGCCGTTCGCGAGGCCGAATTCGGACCGGTCCCGATCGGCGATGTCAGCGCCCGGCTCAACAGCCTGCCGCTGCTGATCGGTCGCGCCAGGGTCGATCTGCGCCGCCGCGGAGATTCGGATCCGCTCAAGGGTGCTATCGTCGCGAGCCGCCACGGCTTCGGGATCGAGGATGCCGAGGGCAGCTTCGACACCGCCGCCGCCTTCGCCCCGGTTCCGATCCAGGCGCTCGATCTCAGCGGCGTCACCGCGCATTTCAGCGACGGCATGTGCCAGGGCGCTGGCGGGCTGGTGCGGGCTCGGCTCGGCGGCTCGTTCGGCGCCGCGCTACCCACCAATTTCAGCGGAAATGCACGGTGCGAGGGCGGCGCCCTGCTGCTGCCCCTGGTCAGCCAGTCGGCCCAGGAAAGGCTCGACCTCCGACTGTTCGACGATGGCCGCTACCGGATCGAGCTGAGCCTTCCGGCTGGCGACGATCCCAACCGCCAGAAGCTCCAGGCGCTCGGCTTTGCGCCCAACGGCGCCAATGAAGTGCTGCGCATCGACGGGACATTCTGAAGGCGTCATTCCCTCCAAAGCGGGAATTCAGCTTCTTCGTTGCTGAGCTGAGAAGAATGGGATGGCCCGAATCGGCAGAATGACGGTAAGTCAATGGCTTACAGCCATAAGCTCATTCCACGCCGCCATTATCCTTGTAGCGGCTCTCGATGAATCGGCCCTGTGTCTCGAAGGCGTCGCGGTCGGATTGGGCGAGCCTGGCGCCGAGCTCGTCGAGCGCG
>JAQGLD010000526.1 GCA_028293055.1 Alphaproteobacteria bacterium | reverse complement strand
TAACCGCGGGTTGCGAGATAGGGGCCCGAAGCGCTGGTCAGCGGCTGGATGGCCGGACCGCCATAGCTTTCCGACCAGAAGGCCGCGGAGCGACCGGTGCTGTGATAGCCAGGCCGCTCCTCGGCCTCGACGAGCAGGATCGACGCCGAACCGACGAGCTCCGCAGCGAGGCTCGCGCCGGCCATCCCGGCGCCGATGACGGCGATATCGGCCCTGCGGGTCATGCCGGGGCGCGCTGATCCAGAAAGGAATCGATCCGCGCCAGCGCCTCCAGGCGGACCGGATCGGACTCGCGCAATATTTCGTGGCCGGCGCGCTCGAAGATCAGCAGCTCGGCGCCCGGCACCGCGGCGGCGGCCCGGCGGATCGCCGCGCTGCTCACCAGCCGGTCATGGCTGGCGGCAATGAACAGCAAGGGGATCCGAATCGTGGAGAGAGAGGCCGGCGTCAGCCTGGCGGAGGACCGATAGGCAGCGCGCAGCCAGCCCCAGCTCGGCGCGCCAAGATGGTAGCCCGGATGCTCTCGCCACCACCAGGCTTCGTCCTCGTAGCGCTCGGGCGAACTGGTCAGGAAGGCCTGGCGGCGCGATCCGGTCTGCATCAACCGGCGCGGCGTCTTCCATGCTGGCCGCCCGCCGAGGCCGAGCCCAGTGATGAACGACGCGATATGCGAGGCCGCAAAGCGAGGCAGCGGCCGGGCGTTGATCATCACCATTGGTGCGACGAGCACGGCGGCGTCGAGTTGGGCCTCGCCCTCGACCAGCGTGCGAAGCAGGATGTGCCCGCCCATAGAGTGGGCCACCACGACATGCGGCCCGGCCGATTCGCTTCGCCAGTCCGCAACCAAGGCGGTCAGATCGTCGACCAGGGGATCGAGGCTGCCGAGCTGCGTTTCCACAATCTCCTGCGAGCCGCCCTGCCCCCGCCAGTCGAACATCGTCACATTCCAGCCGCGCGCGTGCCAATGGCCGCACGCCTCGAGATATTTTTCGATGAAATCGCCGCGGCCGCCTGCGAAGAGCAGATTGCCCCGTGCGCCCGCTTGGCGCGGCTGGCGCCAATCCATCCGGCGATACGCCCAGCCGTCGGCGGCGCGCCAGGTCGAAAGAATCGCGCCCTCCGGGATTCGCCTGCGCTCGAAGGCCACGACTTCCATCGGCTCCGGTTACGGTTTGGAAAGAGACTACGTCTAGAGCTGTTCCCATGAGCGGGGGAATTTCCTGGATTTTGATCGCATTGCTCGCCGTCGCGCTGACGGTGGCGGCGGTCTGCGACTGGCGCAGCCGGACCATCCCCAACGGGCTGAACCTCGGCATCGCCCTGCTCGCGATTCCCTTCTGGTGGGCGAGCGGGCTGCACATCTGGCCCGATGTCGCACTCCATGTGGGAATCGCCTTCCTTGTCTTCGCGCTGTTCATCGGTGCCTTCGCGCTCGGCGCGATGGGCGGCGGAGATGTGAAGATGATCGGCGCGCTGGCCTTGTGGCTGCCGCCGTTCGCAGTTCTCGAGCTGCTGGTGGTGATGTCGATCGCCGGCGGAGTGCTCACCCTGGCAATGGCGATCCCACACCGAATCACCAAGTCGGCGGCACAGCTCGAGGTTCCTTACGGTATCGCAATCGCTTTCGCCGGTTTGTGGCTGATTAGCGAACGGTTCCTTAACCAATTTGTCTGAAGAGAGGGTCTGCTTTTCCTAAAGCGGGCAGGAGGCGACTGGCGTCATGGATGTGAAAAAGATCGTGTTGCTGATCGGCGCCCTCGTCGTCGCCGCAGTAACGGCCGTGCTGGCCAAGAACATGTTTACCGGGGCCAGCGCCCCTCAGGCGTCGGCGACTCCGGTGGCCCAGCAGCAGCTTGGGCCGGAGGTCCTGGTTGCGACCCGGGCCCTGCCCGTCGGCACCATCATCGACGCCGAATCCTTCCGGTTCCAGCCCTGGCCGCAGGGACTGGTGCAGCCGGCTTACTTCATCAAGGACCAGACCCCGACCAAGCCGCAGGAGCTGATCGGCCGGGTCGTCCGCAGCGACATCACTGCAGGCCAGCCGATCTCGGCGGGCTCGCTGATCAAGCCGGGCGAGCGCGGCTTCCTCGCCGCGGCGCTTGGCCCCGGGATGCGGGCGATCACCGTCGGAGTCTCGGCGACCAGCAGCGTCGCCGGCTTCGTGTTTCCGGGTGACCGGGTCGACATGGTGCTCACCCAGTCGGTCGATGGCCAGGGCGGCCCGCCGCTCAAGGTTTCCGAGACGATCATCCGTAACATCCGCGTGCTCGCGACCGATCAGAGGATGAGCGCGCAGGGCGAGGACGGCAAGCCGGTCGTCCAGAACTTCTCCTCGGTCACGCTCGAGGCGACTCCGAAGATCGCCGAGAAGATCGCCGTCGCTCAGACCATCGGCACGCTCTCGCTGTCGCTCCGCTCGCTCTCCGACAATAATGCCGAGCTCGAGCGGGCGATCGCCTCCGGAGAGGTCAAGGTGCCCGAAAATGCCGATCCGAAGGCCGAGAAGAGGCTGCTGATCGAGATTGCAAGCAAGCCGATCGACACCCGCTCCACCTTCACGGTCGGCGCCGATGTCTCCCGCTTCCAGCGCAGCACGATACCGCACGCACCACCGCCGCCTCAGCAGGCGAACAGCAATCCCAGCCCGTCCGCAGCGCCCGGCGCGATCATCGTCAGCCGGCCGCTCGGACCCGTCGTCCGCGTTGCCCGCGGCAACAACATCACCATCGTCCCGGTGGGAGGCAAGTAAGATGACCAACCTGTTCACGAGCCGGGCTACCATGGGAACCGCGATCGCGGCGCTCCTGGCCGCAAGCGTCGGCACTGCCCTGCCGGCCCCGGCAATGGCGCAGTCGACGACCATCCGCGCCGCCAACGACATCACCCTGTCCGCCGGCACCGGCAGAATGGTGCGGCTCGACAGCCCGATCAGCGACATCTTCGTCGCCAATGACGGAGTCGCCGATGTTCAGGTTCGCTCGGCGAACCAGATCTACATCTTCGCGAAGACCGCAGGCGAGACCACGGTCTTCGCGACCGATCGCTCCGGCCGCACCGTCTATTCGGCCAATGTCCGGGTCGGCACCAATATCGGCTCGGTCTCCGAGCTGCTCCGCGCGGCCATGCCCGAGGCGCAGATCGAGGCGCGCCCGATCAACGGCACCGTCCTGCTCACCGGCACGGTCGCGGCGCCCGACGATGTCGCCGAGGCGACCCGGATCGTCCAGGCCTATGTCGGCGACACCACCCAGGTGATCAGCCGACTGAAGACCGCGACTCCGCTCCAGGTCATGCTGCAGGTCAGGATCGCCGAGGTCAGCCGATCGCTGTCGAAGAGCATCGGCATGAACCTGCTGACCCGCGACAAAAGCGGCGGCTTCCTGTTCGGCGTGTCGCGCGGCCGGGATATCGGCACGATCAGCGACATCACCAGCCCGACCCTCATAGGCCCCAACGGGCTCCCCAAGGTGGTCGGCACGAGCTACAAGATGACCAATCCGGCCGGCTCGACGACTGCAATCAACGCCGCCGGCCACCTGCTCGGGCTCGACGTTCTGTCGGCGCTCGATCTCGCAGAGAATGACGGACGCGTCCGCACACTCGCCGAGCCGACCTTGACTGCGCTTTCGGGCGAGACCGCCAGCTTCCTCGCTGGCGGCGAATTCCCGATCGTCACCTCGAGCCTCGGCGGCAGCTCGGTCGACTACAAGCAGTATGGCGTATCGCTCGCCTTCACCCCGACCGTGCTCGAGGGCGGCCGGATATCGATCCGGGTTCGCCCCGAAGTGTCGCAGCTCTCCGATCAGGGCGCAGTGGTCATGAACGGCATCTCCGTCCCGGCGCTGACCACGCGTCGGGCCGAGACGACGGTCGAGCTGGGCTCGGGCCAGAGCTTCATGATCGGCGGGTTGATGAACGCTTCTAGCAACAATTCGGTCGACAAGGCGCCCTTCCTCGGCAGCCTTCCGATCCTGGGCGCCCTGTTCAAGTCCACCAGCTTCCGCCGGAACGAAACGGAGCTGATGATCGTGATCACGCCCTATCTCGTGCGGCCGGTCAATGCGAGCCAGATCGCCTTGCCGACCGACGGCTATCATGACGGCGGCACCATCGAGAATGTGCTGCTCGGCAAGGCCGAGCGCGGAGTCGACGGCGAGCGCCGGCCGGGCCCGACGATGGCGCCCGCCCAGACCGCGAGGCCTGCGCTCAGCGCCGTGGTGCCGTCCGATGCGCCGGCGCCGCCGCCCAAGCAGCGTGAGGCGCAGCAGCAGGCGGTTCGCCCGCAGCCGTCCGCTTCGGCTGCTCCCGGTTTCAGCTTCTGACGTGCCCGGAAAGGACAAGAACATGATGGCTAGCAAGTCACTCGCAGCCCTCCTCGCCTTCGGCGCGTTGGCGGCCGCCCCCGCCCAGGCCGGTCCGGTCAACAAAAGCCTCTACTCGGTCAACCAGCCGGTGGTTCAGCGTGCCGATTATGTGCTCGATGTCGAGGCGCGCGACGGCCTGCCGCAGCCGGAGCGGGCCCGCCTTCGCGCCTGGTTCGGCTCGCTCGGACTGGGTTATGGCGACCGTGTCGCGGTCGACGAAGCCTATCCGAGCCCCGCCCGCGCCGATGTTGCCCGGGTGGCGGCCGAGTTCGGCCTCCTGCTCAGCGACAGCGCCCCGATCACCGCGGGCGAGGTCCAGCCGGGCCTGGCCCGGATCATCGTCAGCCGCAGCTTCGCAAGTGTGCCGGGCTGCCCGCACTGGAGCGGCGCCGACAAGAACAACGCAATGTCTCCCGGTTATGGCTGCGCGACCTATTCCAATCTCGCTGCGATGATCGCGGATCCCACCGACCTGGTCCTCGGCCAGGCCGGCAGTGGCACCAGCGACGGCAAGACCGGCGCCAAGGCGATCAAGGTGTATCGAGATACTGCGCCGAGCGGCAGCAAGGGCCTGTCGGCGCCTTCCACTGGGGGCAAATAATGAACGCGCCTTTTTCCTCTTCGCGCGGAGCGAACCTCCGGGATCCGTTCACCGCCTTCGTCTGTGACGAAGCGACCGCCGAGATGCTTCGGCCGGTGGTGGTCGAGCATGGCTGGGCTCCCGAGAAGGTCAACAAGGGCGGGCTTCGCAACGCCGTCCAGACCCTGTCGGTGGCTGCGAGCCCGAACATATTGTTCGTCGACCTCTCCGAATCGGGCGATCCGCTCAACGACATCAACGCGCTCGCCGAAGTGTGCGAGCCCGGCACGGTGGTGATCGCCGCCGGCCAGGTCAACGATGTCCGGCTCTATCGCGACCTCGTCGCCTCGGGAATCCAGGACTATCTGCTCAAGCCGTTCACGCCCGACCAGCTTCGCGATGCCTTTGCCCACGCCCAGTTCACGATTTCGGGCCCCCGGGTCAGCGAGCCGACCACCGACCGGCCCCCGGTCATGGCGGCGGTGATCGGAGTCCGCGGCGGAGTCGGCGCCTCGACCATCGCCACCTCCATGGCGTGGCTGATGGGCGACAAGGCCGGACGTTCGACCGCCCTGCTCGACCTCGACGTGCATTTCGGCACCGGTGCGCTCGCGCTCGACCTCGAGCCAGGCCGCGGCCTGACCGACGCGATCGAGAATCCGAGCCGGATCGACGGACTGTTCATCGAGCGGGCGATGGTGCGGGCCAACGACAAATTGTCGGTGCTCTCGGCCGAAGCGCCGATCAACCAGCCACTGCTCACCGACGGTTCGGCTTTCTACCAGCTCCAGGAAGAGATGCGCAACGCGTTCGAGACGACCGTTCTCGATCTGCCGCGCACGATGCTCGTCCAGCACCCGCATCTGGTCCACGAAGTCCATGTCGCCGTCGTCGTCGTCGAGTTCACCCTCGCCGCGACCCGCGACGCGATCCGGATCCTGAGCTGGCTCAAGGCCAATGCCCCGCAGGCGCGGGTCATGGTGGTCGCCAACAAGGTGCCGGCGAGCGGAGTGCAGGAGATCAGCCGCAAGGATTTCGAGCAGTCGATCGAGCGCAAGGTCGACATCGTCATTCCGTTCGAGCCGAAGGCCGCGGCCCAGGCGGCCAAGCTCGGCCAGCCCTTCGCCAAGGCCGCGACCGCAGCCAAGGTCAGCCAGCCGCTCAACCAGCTGGTCCAGATGACGCTCGCCACGGTGACCAGCGAAGACGACCATGAGGAGAAGGCGCAGGGCACTGCGAGCTCGCTGCTCGGCAAGCTCAACTTCAAGTCGCTGGTGAACAAGAAGAAGGAAGCCAAGGCCGCTTGACGCGGGCTTGCGGCCACGGCCGCCCAGGCAACTTTTCAGGGGACGGATGGTGGACAATTTTTCGGTGATGATGATCGCGGTGGGCCTGGTCGGCACGCTGGCGCTCGTCTATTTCGCCATGGTCGGGCCGTCCCAGTCCAAGTCCCAGATCCGCCGCCTCGAAAGCCTGCGCGAGCGGCACAGCAAATCGACCGAGGTCGCGGCCCAGGCTCAGCTCAAGCGAATCCTCGCCAACCGATCCCAGACCCGGGTCGACAGCATCGCCCAGCGCTTCATCCCGAGGCCTGCCTTGCTGCGCAAGCGGCTCGAGCAGACCGGCAAGACCTGGACCCTCGGCCAATATGCGATCACCTCGCTCGGCATCACTACCGTCATCGTCCTGCTCTTCACGATGCGCGGCCTGCCCTTCCTGCTCGCATTGATGGTCGGCCTGTTCGTCGGGATCGGCCTGCCGCATCTCGTCGTCGGCAAGCTGGTCAAGCGCCGGGTCAACAAGTTCACCTCGCGCTTCCCGGACGCGCTGGAGCTGATGGTCCGCGGCCTGCGCTCGGGACTTCCGATCTCCGAGACCCTCGGAATCGTCGCGGACGAGATTCCAGGACCGGTGGCAGACGAATTCCGCCAGGTCTCCGACAAGATGAAGATCGGACGGACGATGGAGGTCGCGCTCCAGGAGACCGCCGACCGGCTCGGCACCGCCGAGTTCCAATTCTACACGATCACGCTCGCCATCCAGCGCGAGACCGGCGGCAACCTCGCCGAGACCCTCGCCAACCTCGCCGACGTGCTTCGCAAGCGCGCCGCGATGAAGCTCAAGATCCGGGCGATGTCGTCGGAGTCCAAGGCTTCAGCGTGGATCGTCGGAGCCCTGCCCTTCATCGTCTTCACCCTCATCTGGATCATCAACCCGAGCTACATGCACACCTTCCTAACCGACCAGCGGCTGATGGTCGTGGGCTGTGGCGGGCTGGTCTGGATGGGCATCGGCGTGTTCATCATGAGCCAGATGGTCAGTTTTGAAATCTAGGAACGCAGGCTGATGGAACCGCACACTCCGACGGTCATGGGGATCAATGTGATCATGGTGGCGACGATGCTCGCCGCCGTGGCCACATTCGCCGTGCTCGTCGCCATCTACGCCGCGACCACCGTCAAGGACCCGATGGCGAAAAGGGTCAAGGCGCTCAACGAACGGCGCGAGCAGCTCAAGGCGGGCATCATCGCTTCGACCTCGAAGCGCCGCCGCAACATCAGCAATCGCAACGAGGTTGCCGACAAGGTCCGCGGCCTGCTCGATTCGCTGAAGGTGCTGCAGGACGAGCAGGTCCAGAAGGCCCAGAAAAGGCTGATGCAGGCTGGCATCCGTTCGAAGGATCTCGCGGTCGTCGTGATCTTCGCGCGAATGGTCCTGCCGCTCGTCTTCGGAACGATCATCATCGTCGGAGTCTATGGACTGGGCTGGTTCGAGACCTGGGGCGATTTCAAGCGCTACGCGATCGTCGCGACCGTCCTGATCGGCAGCTACAAGGCTCCGGATCTCTGGCTCAAGAACAAGATCACCAAGCGCACCCACGCGATCCGCAAGGGTCTCCCCGATGCGCTCGATCTGCTCGTCATCTGCGCCGAAGCCGGCCTCACCGTCGACGCCGCCTTCAACCGCGTCGCCCGCGAACTGGGCAAGGCCTATCCCGAGCTTGGCGACGAGTTCGCCTTGACCTCGATCGAGCTGGGCTTTCTCACCGATCGCCGATCTGCGTTCGAGAATCTCGCCAACCGGATCGATCTCGATGCGGTGCGCGGCGTGGTGACGACGATGATCCAGACCGAGAAATACGGCACTCCGCTGGCCAGCGCGCTGCGGGTGCTTTCCGCCGAATTCCGCAACGACCGGATGATGCGCGCCGAGGAAAAGGCAGCGCGACTGCCGGCGATCATGACCGTGCCGCTGATCCTGTTCATCCTGCCGGTGCTGTTCATCGTCATTCTCGGCCCGGCGGCCTGCTCGATCCACGACGCCCTGATGAAATAGGACGGGCGGGCGCGGGCCTTCGGCGCGCGCCCCCCTCCCTCCCCCACAAGGGGGGAGGAGTGTTCAGGAGTCACTCCAACTCGGCACGGCAGCGGAACAACCAGCC
>JAQGLD010000522.1 GCA_028293055.1 Alphaproteobacteria bacterium | reverse complement strand
CCAGCCGCTCTTGCGTCTGGCCAGATCGCTGTTCGAGGCGATCTTCAGCGTCGGCACAGGAAAGCCGAGCGGAGTGCCGCGGCCGGTGGTGAACAGGATGATCGTCGCGCCTGCAGCGGCGAGCGCGGTGGAGGAGACCGCGTCGTTTCCGGGAGCCTCGAGCAGGGTGAGACCGCGCCTGCGCAGCCTTTCGCCGTAGCGAAGCACGTCCTCGAGCGCGCCGCGACCCGATTTCTGGACTGCGCCGAGCGACTTCTCCTCGAGCGTGGTGATCCCGCCTGCGATATTGCCGGGCGAAGGATTTTCCGACACCGGCTGGTTGTTGGCGAGGAAATAGGTCTTGAAGTCGTTGACCGCGGCGACGACCGCATCGAACACCCTCTCGTCGCGGGCGCGCGCCATCAGCAGCCGTTCGGCCCCGAATATCTCTGGTATCTCGCTGAGGATCGCGCTGCCGCCGGCGGCGACCACCCGGTCCGCCATCCGCCCGACCAGCGGGTTGGCAGTGAGACCCGAAAAGCCGTCCGAGCCGCCGCATTTGAGGCCGATCACCAGCTCTCCGAAGCCGACTTTTTCCCGCTGCGCCTCACCGGCGATCGCAGCGAGCTCGTCCACGAGCCGAAGACCCGTCTCGATCTCGTCCTCGACTCCCTGCGCTCCGAACGTGCGGACCCGCCCGCGTAGCGCTTCCGGAATCTCCCCGAGCAGGCGGTCGAGCTGATTCGACTCGCAACCCAGCCCGACGAGGAGCACCCCGCCGGCATTGGGATGACAAGCGAGCGCGGCCAGGATCGATCGGGTTCCGTCGAGATCCTCGCCGAGCTGCGAGCAGCCGAACGGGTGGGCGAAGGCGTGGATTCCGTCGACCTGCCGGTCATGACGCCCCGCCGCCGCGGCGGCGATCTTCTGCGCGGTCCGGCCGACGCAGCCCACCGTCGGCAGGATCCAGATCTCGTTGCGGGTCGCCACCCGTCCGTCGGCGCGGCGATAGCCGAGGAAGGCGGGGGCTTCGGGCGCGGGCAACGGCTCGGGTGCGAGCGGGTCATAGGCATAGCCTTCGACTCCGCTCAGCAGGGTGGCGAGATTATGGCTGTGGACATGCTCGCCGGCGGACACATTGCGGCTCAGCCGGCCGATCGGCCAGCCATATTTGCGCACCGTCTCGCCCGCGGTCATGTCGCGCAAGGCGACCTTGTGGCCATAGGGAATGTCGGTTCGGACTTCTATCGATCCGCCGTTCGCCTCGACCCTCGCTCCGGGCGCAAGCGGCTCCAGCGCGACCCCGACATCGTCGCGCGGGTCGAGGTGGAGAATCTTTGCGGTCGCCCGCGCAAGGAGATCGGCTTGTGGCATCGGGGAACCGGTGTCAGATAGAGGTTGAGGCTTTCGGCGGCAAGGTGGACCGCCCTTTCACAGCATCCTGTAGCGCGATAAGCTTTGCCGAGGGAGAGACAATTGAGCAGCAAGGCCCAGGAAGAACGAGAATCCCGCCGCACCGGCAAGCCGACGATCAACGATGTCGCGCGACTCTCCGGAGTCTCGAAGAAGACGGTGAGCCGGGTGATCAACCGTTCGCCTTTGCTCAACGACGAAACCCGCCAGCGCGTTCTCGATGTGATCCGAGACCTCGGTTATGTGCCCAACCCACAGGCGCGCGCTCTCGCGCTGCGGACCAATTTCCTGATCGGCCTGATCCACGACAATCCGAATGCGCAGATGGTCCTCAACGTCCAGCAGGGCATATTGGAGGCGCTTCAGGGCAGCGATTTCGCGATGATCGTCCAGCCGGTCGATCGCGGCTCGGCGACCCTGCTCGAGGATCTCCGCCATCTGCTCGAGCGCCAGCGCCTTTATGGGGTCGTCCTGCTCCCGCCAATCTCCGAGAATGACTCGGTCGCCCGGCTCTGCGACGATCTCGGCTGCCGCTATGTCCGGATGGGCTCGGCCGAGCTCGACGATCCCGATCATATGGTCGTGTCGAACGATCGCGAAGCGGTACGCTCGGCGACCGCCTACCTGATCGAGGAAGGCCACCGGATGATCGGATTGATCACGGGTCCGCACGGCTTTCGGTCGGCCTCGGAGCGCCGCCAGGGCTTCGAGGACGCGCTCGCCACCGCCGGGATCAAGCTTCCGCGCAGCCTGATCGCGCAGGCCAATAAAACGTTTGAAACGGGCCTCGCCGCTGCCGAGAAAATGCTCGAACTGGCACCTCGGCCGACAGCGATCTTCTCGAGCAATGACGAAATGGCGGCCGGAGTGCTGCACAGCGCGCTTGCCCGCGGCCTCCGGGTGCCCGAGGATCTTTCGGTGATCGGCTTCGACGATACTCCGATCGCGGCCCATATCTGGCCGCCCTTGACGACGGTGCGCTGGCCGATCGTATCGATGGCGCGGGCCGCTGCACTCAAATTGCTCGCCAGCGCGACCGACGACGGTGAGGTCGCGGAGCCGTCCATGTTCCTGTCGCGCTTGGTCAAGCGTTCCTCGGTTGCACCGCCGCCGCGCAGCGAAACGTCCTGACCGCGGTCGGGCAAAATTGCAGCAACCGGCTTGCCCGGTTCGCTGACACCGGTTACCGGACAGGCGAAGCAACCCTATGGGTGGCGGAGCATTTGCCTTGAGGCGCCCGCCGGATCATTGAGGCACAGGGAGAGAGCGATGTTCGAGCGAACCTATTACGGCACCCATCCGGACATGATGGAGTGCGTCTCCAACGACGAGCTTCGCGACCGCTATCTGATCCCCGATCTGTTCCGCGAGGGCGAGGTCGTGCTCAATTATACCCATGCCGATCGCTTCGTGATCGGCTGGGTCGCGGTCGGCGCCGGCGACGTGCGGCTTCCCGACCAGACCGAGCCGGCGTCGGCCGCCGGCCATCCCTTTCTAGAGCGGCGCGAGCTCGCAATCGTCAATGTCGGCAAGGGCGACGGCAATATCAGCGTCGACGGCGAGAGTTTCACGCTCGGCAACAAGGACTGCCTGTACGTCACGATGGGCGCCCGGGACGTGGTCTTTTCTGGCCAAAGCGCGCGTTTCTACCTCGCGTCCTGCCCGGCGCATAAGGCGTTCCAGACTCGCAAGCTCTCGATCGGCGAAGCCAATGCGCTCGAGCGCGGCAGCCTCGAGGAATCGAACGAGCGCACCATCTACCAGCTCGTCATTCCGGGGGTCTGCGACAGCGCCCAGCTCGTCATGGGCCTGACCGTGCTCAAGCCCGGAAGCGTCTGGAACACGATGCCCCCGCACATCCACGAGCGCCGCAGCGAGATCTATTTCTACTTCGAGCTCGACGGCGACAATGACCGGGTGATGCACTTCATGGGCGAGGGCGAGGCCATGCGCCACCTCGTTTTGGCCAACGAGGAAGCGGTGATCAGCCCGCCCTGGTCGATCCATATGGGCGCCGGCACCAAGGCCTATGCCTTCATCTGGGCGATGGCCGGAGAGAATCAGGACTATACCGACATGAGCGTCCTCGACATCTGCCAGCTGCAATGAGCATCGTGCCGTCATCCCCGCGACCGCGGGGATCCAGCTTCTTCTTTCTGCGGCGCTGGAACCGGATTCCCGCTTTCGCGGAGATGACGGTTAGGGAAGTATCGTGACCAACCTCTTCGATCTCAGCGGCCGCGTCGCGCTCGTTACCGGTGCCAATACCGGCATCGGCCAGGGTCTCGCCGTCGCCCTTGCCGAGGCCGGGGCCGACGTCGCCCTGGTCGGCCGCTCCGCCGCCGACGAGACCGCAGCGCTCGTGCGCGCCGCCGGCCGCCGCGCCCAGCTGATCGGCGCCGATCTGTCGACGATCGAACCGGTCCAGGCGGTGGTCGACCGCACGCTCGATGCGCTCGGCGGGCTCGACATATTGGTCAACAATGCCGGGATCATCCGCCGCGCCGATGCGCTCGACTTCAGCGAGGCGGATTGGGATGCGGTGATCGACACCAATCTCAAGTCGCTCTTCTTCCTGTGCCAGGCGGCCGGCCGCCACATGGTCGGGCAGGGCAAAGGCAAGATCATCAACATCGCCTCGATGCTGAGTTTTCAGGGCGGAGTGAGGGTACCGAGCTACACCGCGTCGAAGAGCGGAGTCGCCGGACTGACCCGATTGCTTGCCAACGAATGGGCCGCGAAGGGCGTCAATGTGAACGCGATCGCCCCGGGTTACATCGCAACCAACAATACCGCCGCCTTGCAGGCCGACGAGACCCGCAACCGCCAGATCCTCGAGCGGATCCCGACCGGGCGCTGGGGCTCGCCCTCGGATCTCGGCGGCGCTGCGGTGTTTCTGGCCTCCTCGGCTTCGGACTATGTGAACGGCCATATTCTCGCCGTCGACGGCGGCTGGCTGGCGCGTTGAGCAAGATCGTCGCCTGTTTCGGAGAATTGCTCCTCCGGCTCACCGCGCCGGGGCGCGAATTGCTGCTTCAGACTCCGCGGCTCGATGTCCATATCGGCGGCGCGGAGGCCAATGTCGCGGTCGGTCTCGCGCGGCTCGGCCACGAAACCCGGATGATCAGCCGCGTGCCCGACAACGATCTCGGCGACGCCGCGACGGGCTATTTGCGGCGCTACGGTGTCGATTCGAGCGGGGTCTCGACGGGGCCCGGGCGGATGGGCCTTTATTTCCTGTCGCCGGGTGCCGGGCTGAGGGCCTCGGCGATCGTCTACGACCGCGAGGCGAGCAGCTTCGCCGTCGCCTCGCTCGCGGATTTCGACTTGGATTCGCTGCTGGGCGGAGTCGATCTTCTCCACATGTCCGGGATCACGCCTGCGCTCGGGCCGGTGTCCGCCGAGCTTGCGGTGGCAGTCGCGGAGGCGGCGAGGGCGAGGGCCATACCGATCTCGTTCGACGGCAATTACCGGGCTCAGCTCTGGCAGCGCTGGGACAGCGACCCACGGACGATTCTCAACCGCCTGGTCGGCCAGGCCGAAATCTTCTTCGGCAACCACCGCGACATCTCGCTGCTGCTCGGCTCGCAGTTCAGCGGGGAAGGGGAGGACAGGCGCCGCGAGGCGGCCCAGGCCGCGTTCGACGCCTTCCCGCAGCTTCGGCTGATCGCTTCGACCGCCCGCCATGTCACCGATGCCGACACCCATCGCATCTCGGCGCGGATCGACAGCCGCGATCGGGTCGCGCAGACCGAAGAGGTCACGGTCGCCGGAATCGTCGACCGCATCGGCGCCGGCGACGCTTTCGCCGCGGGAATCCTCCACGGCCTTCGGCTTGGCCGCGACCTCGACTGGACGGTGAACTCCGGCCTCGCGCTGACCGCGCTCAAGCACAGCCTCTCCGGCGATGCGAGCCTGTTCGGCCCGGGCGAGATCGAGGCTTTCATGGGCGGGGAGTTGGATGTCCGGCGCTGATCTCGCGGTCACCCGCCGAACCCTGCTTGCCGGGGCGGCAGCCACCGCTCTGACTCCGCTTAGGGCCGCTGCCACCGCGGCGCCGGTCGTGGTCACCACCCTCGGCCCGATCCGCGGCAGCGCCGAGGGCGGCCTCCACGTCTTCCGCGGCATACGTTATGGCCAGGATACGCGGCAGCGCCGCTTCCAGGCACCGCTTGCGCCGCGGCCGAGCCGCGACCCGCTCGACGCGTTCGCCTTCGCTCCGTCCTGCCCGCAAAAGAATGATCGCTACAAGGCAACCAGCGAAGACTGCCTGTTCCTCAACATCTGGACTCCCGAAGCGCGGCCGGGCGGCCGGCGGCCGGTCATGCTCTACATTCACGGGGGCGCCTACTCGACGGGCTCGGTGGTCGATCCGCTCAACGACGGCCGCCATCTCGCCGCGGCGCACGACGTGGTCGTGGTCACCGTCAATCATCGCCTCAACGCGCTCGGCTATCTCTATCTCGCCAGGCTCGATCCGCGCTTCGCGGACAGCGGCAATGCCGGCCAGCTCGACCTCGTCCTCGCGCTGAAATGGGTTCGCGACAATATCGCTGCGTTCGGCGGCGATCCGAACCGGGTGATGCTGTTCGGCCAGTCGGGCGGCGGCGCCAAGATCGCCACCCTGATGGGCATGCCGGCGGCCAAATCCCTCTTCCATCGCGCGACGACGATGAGCGGCCAGCAGGTCACCGCATCGGGACCGGTCAATGCCACCGCTCGTGCCAGCGCCTATCTCGCGGCTGCCAAGGCGGCCCCGGCCGAGCTTCCCGCCTTGCCGATCGAAAGGCTGATCGACGCGCTCGGTGCGGTCGATCCGATCCTCGGCGGCGGAGTCTATATGGGCCCCGTGCTCGACATGAAGTGGCTCGTCCGCCATCCCTTCTGGCCCGATTCCAATCCGCAGTCGAACGCGATCCCGATGTTGCTGGGCAACACCCATGACGAGACCAGGGCGTTCATCGATCCGGATGGTCCGAAGCTGGCCGGCATCGGCTGGGACAATCTAGCCGAGCGGATGGCGCCCGAGCTCAAGGTCGACATATTGCCGGAATGGGTGGTCGATCAGTATCGCCGCCAATTCCCGA
Organism: Alphaproteobacteria bacterium; assembly: GCA_028293055.1. Lineage (GTDB taxonomy): Bacteria > Pseudomonadota > Alphaproteobacteria > Sphingomonadales > Sphingomonadaceae > Allosphingosinicella. The sequence continues at coordinate 454 of JAQGLD010000522.1, read as the reverse complement.
GCTACAGCCCCGAGCAGATTTTCTACGCGGCGACCACCGCCGGGCGCAGCTGGCGGGGACAGGTGATCGAGGCGGATGCCCGAGCGGCCGCAAGGACTGCGACCTGGGTCTATCAGGTCGATTTCCGGTCGCCGACCCAGAAAAACCGCGGCGCGCCGCACACGATGGACATCGCGCTCTCGTTCGGAACGCTCGATGCGGAGGGCTCGTTCACCGGCACCGGCCCGGAGGCCAGGAAAGCGAGCGCGACGGTGATGGCCGCCTTCGCCAATTTCGCCCGCACCGGCAATCCGAACGGCGCCGGAGTGCCGACCTGGCCGGTTTATGCTCTGCCCGATCGGACGACGATGCTGTTCGACTCCGCCAGCCGCGCCGTCCCCGATCCCCGCCGCTGGGAACGCGAGCTCTTCGCCCGAGTGCCCTACATCCAGCCGGGCAGCTAGGGTCGGAACCG
>JAQGLD010000508.1 GCA_028293055.1 Alphaproteobacteria bacterium | reverse complement strand
AGGCTCCACAGGAAATAGCCGCGCAAAGGATAGCCCTCGGCCGCGGCGCGGTGAAAGTGGGTGAGGTAGTTGCGCAGGTACATGACGCGGTCGCCATCGTCGACGCGGCCATGGTCCAGCGTGTCGTCCGCCGAGCAACCATTCTCCGAGACATAGATCGCCTTGGGCTTCCAGAGCTCGCTGACCTGGCGGACCGCCCAATAGCCGACCTCCGGCCCGACATAGAGCCAGGGGGAGGACATGCGCGGGGAGGCGGGCGTGCGCTGGATCGCGGCATAGCCGTGCGGGCTGGATGGGGCCGCCCGCGCATATTGCGGGGTGTAGATGTTGAGGCCGACGAAATCGACCGGGCTGCCGATGGCCGCCATGTCGCCCGCCATCACCCTTGGCGCGGCGGCGCCGACCGCCTCGAGGTAATCGTCGCTGTAGCGTCCCTCCATGATCGCGCCGAGGAACATCGCATTCTCGAACCGGGTGCCCTTGCGGGCTGCCTCGATATGCTCGGGCGACTCGATCGCCGGAACCAGGAAGTTCGGATTTTCGGCAAGGCCGACCTGGGCTCCTTGGCGTGCGCTCGCGCGGATCGCCTGCACGCCGAGGCCGTGGGCGAGGACCCCGTGATGGCGGATCTGGTTCACTTCCGCGTCCGGAAGCTGAAGCCCGGGCGCGTGGACACCAACCTTGTGTCCGAGATCGGTGAAGCAGCGTATCTCGTTGGTGGTCATGAAATGGCCCACCTTGTCGGACAGCCTGGCTGCCATATAGCCGGCATAATCGGCGAAAGCCTTCGCAGTGTCGCGGTTGCGCCATCCACCGGGCAAAGCCTCGGGCAGATCCCAGTGAAACATCGTCACCCAAGGCTCGATCCCGTTTTCAAGCAGATCGTCGACGACCCGGCGATAATGGTCCACGCCCTTCTGGTTGGGTTGGCCTCTGCCCTCCGGAAAGATGCGCGACCAGGCCAGCGACATCCGATACGTCTTCGCCCCCAGCGCCTTGAGCAGCTGGGTGTCCTCCTTGTAGCGATGGTAGGAATCGGTGGCGACGTCGCCGGTATCGCCGTTGAACGTGCGGCCCGGCGTATGGGAGAAGACGTCCCAGTTGGTCGCGCCGCGCCCGTCTTCCCTGGCCGCGCCCTCGATCTGATAGGCGGCGGTGGCGCAGCCCCACTTGAAGTCGGCTGGAAAGCCGAGATCGGTCGGGCGTATGGCCGCGGCGGCGGAGCCCGCCTTTCCCGACAGCGCTGTCGCGCCCAGGGCAGCAAAGGACTTGCCGATCTCGCGGCGGGAGAAATGAGTCATCCTCTCGGCTCCATCTTTGTGGGTTTGACCAATATCTAGCAGGACCGCGCCGCAACGGGAGCGTTATTTGAAGCTTCGGTCCTCCGACCGGATCGCCGCCGATTGTGGTGGGGCAAATCGAGCGAAAACAACGGCCGTTCGCGGATTTGATGCGAGCGAATCTGATCTGTAAGACCGGAGCGGAGTGGGTAGTCGTGGGAAGCGGGAAAACAGCATCATGGCCAAGCGAGCCCGCGACCGTGCGCCGCCCGCCCGATTCAAGCCAGCTTATGCGGTCATTGCCGTTGCGACGCTCGTCGGTGAAAGCGCCTCGGCGCAGCCAACCGACACACTGCGCGCTCCGCCTGGGCCGGCTGTACCCACCGGCTCCGGCACAGCTGAAATCGTCGTTACCGGGGAGCGCGGGTCCGCAGTCACAACGGTCGAGCCGCTCGCCACGTTCAGCGCGGATTCGGTCGCAGCAACGGGCGCAACCAGCATAAGCGAGTTCCTGCGCACCATCCGCGCGGTGACGCAGGCGGCCGACGGCTCCGAACCGATCTTCCTGCTCAACTCGCACCGGGTGTCGGGCTATCAGGAGATCGGTACGCTTCCGCCCGACGCGATCGAAAAGGTCGAGGTGCTTCCCGAACAGGCCGCGCTGAAATTCGGCTACCCGCCCACCCGGCGGGTGGTGAATTTCATCACCAAGCGGCGCTTCCGGCAGATCGAGCTCAGCGCGGCCGCGGGCAGCACGACCCGATCGGTGAGCACGACCGAAAAGGCCAATGCCTCGGTTACGCACCTGCACAACGACGCACGCGTGACGCTCGCACTGGAATATCGCCATACCGACGCGATGCTCCAGTCCGAGCGCCGTATCGCTCCCGATCCCGACATCCTGTTCGACGGCCTCGGTAATGTCACCGCAGCGAATGGCGGCGAGATCGACCCCGCGCTCTCCGCGTTATCGGGTCGGCTCGTCACCGTGACGCCAGTACCCCTCTCGCCCGCCGATCGCTCGCTTTCGGGCTTTGCCGTGGGCGCGAACCAGCCCAGACTGTTCGATCTCGGCCCGTACCGCACGCTGGTGCCGCAAAACGATGCGTTCAAGGCCGAGGCGGTGATTGCGCACCCGATCGGCAAGTCGCTCTTTGCATCGATCAGCCTGTCGGCCGAGCAAAGCCGCGACCGGACGATGGCCGGCCCGGCTTCGGCGATCTTCACCGTGCCGGCTTCGAACCCATTCTCGCCCTTCGCCGCCCCGGTGCTGCTCAATCGCTACCTGGTCGAGGCGGAGCCGCTCCGTCTGCAGCAGACCATGACGACGCTCCATGCCGGAATCGCGCTACGCGGGGGAATCGGTGGCT